>NZ_JBGVSA010000004.1:0-251427 GCF_041807905.1 Uliginosibacterium sp. sgz301328 | reverse complement strand
CACAGGGCGAGAAGGTTGCGGCGTAGCCGTCGGCGAGGACTGTTTGAGCCCGGAGGGCGAGTTCCGCAGCCGCCTTCTCGACCGCGCAGCGCAGGGGATCGGCCGAAGGCCCACGACGCTGTGGGGTCGCTTTCTTGGTGACTTCTTTGTCGATAACAAAGAAGTTACTCGCCCGCCGGGGCGAACTCCCGGCCGTCGTGCAGCAGCAGTCAAGATGACGGTTGATAGACAAAAGCCCGAGCAAGAAAGGGCCTTTCACCGAGTGCATGGGATGCAAATGCCGGATGACGCTTCGCTCTTCTGCCCTACGGCCCCCAAAGAAGCCCCAAACGCTACTCCTCCACATCTCTCCCCGGCGTGATGGCCGGCCGAATCACCGCCGCCGTCAACGCCGCCGAGCAATACTCGATGAACGCGAACCCAAACCCCCGCAAGTAGTGCCCGCGCCGCACGGCAATGCGCGTCGTGTTCTCCTCGAACAGATGACTGCTCTCCAGCAATCGCAGCGCATCATCCTTCTCGGCGTTGTAAGCCATCGACGCGATGATGCCGATGCCCAGGCCAAGCTCCACATAGGTCTTGATGACATCCGCATCGAGCGCGGACATCACGATGTCCGGCGACAGGCCCGCGCGCTGGAACGTATTGTCGATCGTCGCGCGCCCGGTGTAGCCCTCGTGGTACGTGATCAGCGGGTACTCCGCCACCGCCTCCAGCGTAAGCGGCTTGACGGTGTTGAGCGGATGCTCGCGCGGCACGACCACGGCGTGGTTCCACGTATAGAACGGAAACGATGCGATGTCCGCCTGCCCTTCGAGCGACTCCGTTGCAATGCCGATGTCAGCGTCGCCACTCTGGAGCATGTCGACGATTTCCGCCGGGCTCACCTGATGCAGTTCAAGGTGCACCTTGGGGAAGGCCTGCTTGAATCGCGTCACCACGCGCGGCAACGCGTAGCGCGCCTGCGTGTGGGTGGTGGCGATGGTCAGCTTGCCCTCGTCGCGCTGGCTGAACTGTTCCGCCAGCCGCTTGATGTTCTTGGCATCGAGCAGCATGCGCTCGACGATCAGCACCAGTTCCTTGCCCGGTTCGGTCAGCCCGAGCAGGCGCTTGCCGCGCCGCACGAACAGTTCGACGCCCAGTTCGTCTTCGAGATCCTTGATGTGTTTGCTCACACCGGACTGCGACGTGAACAGCGCGTTGGCAACTTCCGTCAGGTTGAAGTGCTGGCGGACAGTTTCGCGGATGATGCGAAGCTGTTGGAAATTCATGATGCAACCCTTGTCTGCACGGTCTGCGCCGGCTGCTCGAATACTCTCAGTTGGGAAGGTACGACGCGAACGCGCGAGCCTTCGGCCAGGTTCAATTCACGCACGCGCTGGCGTGCGAGTTCGACCTCCACCACGGCCGGCGCACCGCTGCCGGGCTGCCCGGCCAGTTCGATGCGCGACACCGGGCCAAAACTCAGGATGCGCGTCACCTGCGCGGCAATGCCAGCAGCATTGCCTTGTTCGGGAACGATATCCAGTTCGTGCGGGCGCGCAAACGCGATGACGTCCGCGCCATTGGTCAGCGCCTCCCCATCGTGCAGATGGGCGTGACCTGCAACGTGAACGTGCCCGCCTTCGGCGCGGCCGTGGAAGAGATTCACCGAACCGAGAAAGCCATACACGAATGGCGTCGCCGGTGAGTCATACACGTCGTTGGGCGAGCCCACCTGCTCGACGCGGCCGCGATTCATCAGCACGACGCGGTCGGAGACTTCGAGCGCTTCTTCCTGATCGTGCGTGACGAAGATGCTGGTGATGTGCAGCTCGTCATGCAGGCGGCGCAGCCAGCGGCGCAGTTCCTTGCGCACCTTGGCATCGAGCGCGCCGAACGGTTCGTCCAGCAGCAGCACGCGCGGCTCCACCGCCAGCGCACGGGCCAGCGCGATACGCTGGCGTTGCCCGCCCGACAGTTGCGACGGGAATCGATCCGCGAGCCAATCGAGCTGCACCAGTTCCAGCAGTTCGTGCACCTTCTTGCGGATGACCGCCTCGGCGGGACGTTGCTTCTTGGGCTTCACACGCAGGCCGAAGGCCACGTTGTCGAACACGCTCATGTGGCGGAACAACGCATAGTGCTGGAAGACAAAACCGACCTGACGCTCGCGCACGTGCGTGTCGGAGGCGTCCTCGCCATCGAGCAGCACACGGCCACTGTCGGCCTGTTCCAGCCCGGCGATGATGCGCAGGAGTGTCGTCTTGCCGCAACCGGACGGCCCCAGCAGTGCCACCAGTTCGCCCGAGGGAAAGTCGAGCGACACGTCGCCCAGCGCCGTGAAGTCGCCGAACTGCTTATGGATGTTTTCAACCTTGATGCTCATGTCGTATCTCTCTCGTCTTACTCGGGCCGACCGTCGTCGTGCGCCAACTGTCGGGATGCCTGCCACTGCACGTACGATTTGATCGCCAGCGTCACCAGCGCCAGCATCGCCAGCAGCGACGCCACCGCGAATGCCGCGGCGAACTGGTATTCGTTGTAGAGAATCTCAACCTGCAAAGGCATGGTGTTGGTGACGCCGCGGATGTGCCCGGACACCACCGACACCGCGCCGAACTCGCCCATCGCGCGGGCGTTGCACAGCACCACGCCGTAGATCAGGCCCCACTTGATGTTGGGCAGCGTCACGCGGAAGAAGGTCTTCCAGCCCGAAGCGCCCAGCACGATGGCGGCTTCCTCTTCTTCCTTGCCCTGCGCCTGCATCAGCGGGATCAGCTCGCGCGCCACGAACGGGAAGGTCACGAACACCGTCGCCAGCACGATGCCCGGCACGGCGAAGATGATCTTGATGTCATGCGCGGACAGCCACGGTCCCCACCAGCCCTGCGCCCCGAACATCAGCACGTAGATCAGGCCCGCGATGACCGGCGATACCGAGAACGGCAGGTCGATCAGCGTGATCAGGAACTGCTTGCACGGAAATTCGAACTTGGCGATCAACCATGCCGCCGCAACACCGAACACCAGATTCAGCGGCACCGCGATGACGGCGGCAAGCAGCGTCAGCTTGATCGCCGACCACGCCTCTTCGTTGGTAAGCGCCTCGATGTAGGTTTCCCAACCCTTGGCGAAGGCCTGCGTGAAGACCAGCAACAGCGGCAGCAGCAGGAACACCGCGAAGAATGTCAGCGACACGCCGACGATGGTCCACTTCACCCACGACGATTCGCGCGTTGCCGGGTTCACTTCGTAGAAGTCGGCCGCGTCGGCCAGACTCATGGTGGTGGCACCGGCCATTACAGCGCCCTCCCGATACGGCGCGCGCTCCACGCTTGCAGCCCGTTGATGATGAACAGCAGGATGAACGAGAAGATCAGCATCACGCCTGCAATGGCCGTTGCCCCGGTGTAGTCGTATTGCTCGAGGCGCGTGATGATCATCAGCGGCGTGATCTCCGACACCATCGGGATATTGCCGGCAATGAAGATCACCGAACCGTACTCGCCGACCGCACGCGCGAAAGCCAATGCGAAGCCCGTGAGCAGCGCCGGCAGCAGCAACGGCAGGATCACCAGGCGGAAAGTCTGCCAACGTTGCGCACCCAGGCTGGCGGCGGCTTCTTCAAGTTCCGTTTCCAGATCCTGCAGAATCGGCTGGATGGTGCGCACCACGAAGGGCAGCCCGATGAATACCAGCGCGATCAGCACACCCCAGCGCGTGTAGGCGATGCGAATGTCGTACTCGGCGAAGAAGCTGCCGACCCACCCCTTGGGCGAGTAAATCGACGCCAGCGCGATACCGGCCACCGCCGTCGGCAGCGCAAACGGCAGGTCGATCAGCGCGTCGATGATCTTCTTGCCGGGGAATCGATAGCGCACCAGCGCCCACGCCAGCAGCAGGCCGAACACCGTGTTGATGGCTGCCGCCAGCAGCGAAGCCCCGAACGACAGCTGGTAGGAAGCCACCACGCGCGGCGAGGTCACCACGTTGAGGATGTGCGACCAGTCGGCCTTGGCGGTCTTGAGAAAGACCGCCGACAGGGGAATCAGCACGATCAGCGACAAATAGACGAGCGTATAGCCCAGCGACAGGCCGAAACCCGGCAGCACACGGTGACGGCGCGGGCGGGAGGGGTGTGCGGGCAGCCCGCCGGAGCCGGCGGACAGGGCATGCGAAGACATCACGGCTCCATTCCGATTGAATGGAGCCAAGTCTAGGGGTCAGCCCTTGTGAAAATAAATAATAAAAACTGCGTCGCTTATTCCAAAAAGCGAAATGGACTTCACGGACGAAGGGCGCCCAGGCGTTCCCCCGCCGCCGCCAGCGTGGCGTCCTCCTTGGCGAAGCAGAAGCGCACGATGCGGTCGTCCCGTCCATCGGCATAGAAAGCCGAGACGGGAATGCAGGCCACGCCCGCGTGTTCCGTCAGCCAGCGCGAGAAGGCCGCGTCGCCCAGATCGTCGCGGACGGCAGCATAGCGGGCCAACTGAAAGTACGTCGCGCGGCTCGGCAGCAGTTCGAAACCAGCGCGTTCCAGGCCCTTTGCCAGCAGATCCCGCTTGCGGGTAAAGAACGCCGGCAATCCCTGCCAATGCGCCGGCTCGGCCAGCATCTCGGCCAGCGCCCTTTGGGATGGGTGGTGTACAACGAAAACCAGGAACTGGTGGATCTTGCGGAATTCGGCCGTCAGCGCAGGCGCTGCCACGCAATAGCCGATCTTCCAGCCGGTCACGTGGAATGTCTTGCCGAACGAGTACACCGCGAAACTGCGCGCCCGCAGCGCCGGATGGGTCAGTACGCTCTGATGCTCGATACCGTCGAAGACGAGATGCTCGTAGACCTCGTCGGCCAACACGTAAAGGTCGTGCCGTTCGACGATCGCCGCCAGTGCATCGAGGTCATCGCGTGTAAAAACCGTCGTTGCCGGATTGTTCGGGTTATTGATGAGCACCATGCGCGTGCGCGGTGTCACCGCGGCTTCGACGCGCGCCCAGTCGACGCTGTAATCCGGCGCATCCAGCGGCACATGTACGGGCACCGCGCCCTGCGCCCGGATGGCAGGCGCGTACGAATCGTACGAAGGATCGAGCACGATGGCCTCGTCGCCAGCATGCAGCACCGCCGCGATGGCGGTGAAGATTCCCTGCGTCGCTCCGGCCGTGATGGTGATCTCGGTATCGGCGTCCACCGCCACGCCGCGGCTCAATGCCAGCTTGGCCGCCACCGCGCGGCGCAACTCGGGCAGGCCGGCCATCGGCGCGTACTGGTTATGCCCGTCGCGCGCGGCACGTGCCAACGCGTCGACCAGCGCCGGATCGCAGGGGTAGTCCGGAAACCCTTGCGACAGATTGATGGCGCCGTGCTCGTTGGCGAGCTGGCTCATGACCGTGAAGATGGTCGTGCCGACATCCGGCAATTTGGACTGGAAGCTCATGACGCCGAAGTATAGAGGCGCGTCGGGCGCCCCGCACGCTGGGGCGCACCCGATCTGCTAGCCCGCCCCGCGCACGCGCAGGTGCCGCGTCGGATCGTTTTCGGTGCCGCCGGGCTTGCCGCGCCGCCAGCCCATGGCGCGGACGTATCCGCCAAGCTGCCCGCCTGTTTCGATGGCCGCGGCATCGATAGGTACGCGCGCCTCGGCCTGCGGCGCGACGTAGAGCGCGTCGACCGGGCAGTACAGTTCGCACAGAAAACAGGTCTGGCAATCTTCTTGCCGCGCGATGACGGGCGTGCCGTCCGTGGCGTCGAACACGTCGCGCGGGCAGGTCTTCACGCACAGGTTGCAGTCGATGCAGCGTTCCGCGTGGATGAGTTCGATCATGATGCCAATGCCCTCCGTGCGGTGTCGTCGGGGGTGGCGAAGACTTCGTCCACGCCCGATACGTGAATGCGATGCGACTGCGCCGCGTCGGTGTCGGGCAGATCGACACGGCGATGCAGTCCGCGGCTTTCGGTCCGCGCGGCGGCCGCCGCCCAGATGAAGCGACCGGTGGCCGTCATCGCCGCGAGTTCGCGCACGCGAAGGGCCTCGCGCCCAGCTCCGGCAGCGTGATCGCGCACATCCTCCCACAGCGCATCGAGTGTTTGTTGCGAGCGCGCGATGCGCCCGCCCGAGCGGAAGAAGTTCACGTCCAGCGGCAGCGTTTCTGCCTGCACGTAGGGCAGCAGCGCGCGCGCGGTCAATTCATCGGAGGCGGCGCGCCGTGGCCGCAGTCCGGCACCGCCCAACGCGCGCACCGGGCGAGTGAGTGCGGCGTCGCCCAGGCTTTGCGCAAAACGCGCCGCACCGCGTCCGCTCCACGTGCCGCTGGCAATCGCCCACGATGCATTGGGACTGCCGCCGCCAGTGACGGCGCCGGCGAGGTTCTCGCGCGTGGCCGCGTCCCCCGCCGCAAAGAGGCCCGGCACGGTCGTCGCGCAATCATCATCGATCAGATCGAGACCGCCCACGCCGCGCACGGTGCCCTCGGAACGGAGCGCGACGCGAAACCGCTGGGTGAAGGGATCGATACCCGCCCGGTCGTGCGGCAGAAAGCAGTTCGGTTGCCCCCGGCGCAGCCAGTCGTGTTCTTCTTCGCGTCCGCGATCCAGGCACGCATAGACCTGATGACCCTCGACGATGGCGCGGGCGATGCGCACGGCGCGCTCCTCACCTGTCTCGGGCAAGGGCGAGCCGTCCTCCAGCGTGAAGCTCGCCAATGCGAAAGGCAGCCCCTTGGTCACCGACGCGTCGGCCACACACAGCCCGTACTGCGCAGAGAACTCCATGCCGGACAGGCGCGCGCCCGCTTCGGCCGCCATCAGGTAACCATCGCCCGTATTGCCGTCGCACCCCAGCGCATGGGAGAGAAAAGTGCAACCGCCGGCAGCGATCACCACCGCGCCCGCGCGCACCTGCCAGCGCTCGCCGCTGCGCGGATGCAAGCCGGCCGCGCCCGCCACCACGCCGTCGCTCCACAGCAATTCGGTGGCCGGATGGTGATCGAGAATGCGCACGCCAGCGCGCACGACGCGGCGGCGCATGAAAGCCATGTAGTCGGGCCCGCGCAGATTCGCGCGATACGGGCGCCCTTCTTCGTCGAAGGGAAACGGATAGCCGGCGACCGCGATGTCGTCCAGCCCGCGCAGCGCCTGCTCCATGGTGCGCACGATCCAGCGGCGGTGCGCCAGGCCGGTCGAGCGTTCGAGCCGGCGCTCGACTTCCGCATCGCGCCGCGCACCGGCCGGCAGATACCAGGCGCCGGTGTTCGATGGCGCGGTCGCGCCGGACGTCCCGCAATAGCCCTTGTCGGCGAGGATCACGCGCGCGCCCTGCGCGGCCGCGGCCAGCGCAGCCCATGTGCCGGCGGGGCCACCGCCAATGATGAGCACATCCGCGACTTCATCGCGGCTGGCGGAAAAGGGGGAATAAGTCTCCGTGGTCGTCATGCGCGCCGGGGCCTCCGCAAGAGGCCACGCGCGCGAAGGGGAAATGCCGTCTGCAAGATTCGATCTCCATGCGCGGAGAATTTCCGCGCCCGCGTGGGTCAGGAGGTATCCATAGCAGGCGGCATGCCATGACGTCCGCTCGACGGCACATGTGCCCGGGCGCCGCATCGGACGGCCGTTTGCGCCGATTTCAACGCGTCGCTGGCACGCGGATGCGCTGCTGCGAAATCACCAATGCGACGATGCACTGGTGAGAATCCAGCAGGTCAGGCGGCAGACGTTTTTGGCCGGTGGCCCGATACGTCCGCACCCGCGTCATGCGGCAGGCGCACGAACATCAGCGCCGAGATGATCGACAGCACGCCAACGGCGACGAACGCTGCGCGAAAGTCGGCCAGCCCGGTGCCGGTCGTGCCGTGCCATGCCTGCGACATCTTGATGACCAGGGCCGACACCGCCACGCCAAGCACCATCGATATCTGCTGCGTCATCGTCGACAAAGTGGCTGCCGCATTGCGCTGCGGACCATCGATGTCGGCGAAAGTGAGCGTGGCAAGCGAGGTGAATTGCATCGACCGCGTCAGCCCGGCAATGAACATCACCGCTATCGTCACCGGCAGCGCGGTATCGCGTGTGAGCAATGCGCACGCCAGCAACGACAGCCCGGCGAGCAGGCCATTGATCACCAGCACGGAGCGGAAGCCGAAGCGCTGCAATGTCGGCGTCGTCACCGCTTTCATGCCGAGGTTGCCGGCGAAGTACGCCAGCACCAGCCAGCCGGACTCGATGGCCGAAAGGCCGAATCCGACCTGGAACAGCAAGGGCAGCAGGAACGGCGTGGCGTTGATCGACATGCGGAAGAAATTGCCCGCGCCCACCGACGCCATCGAGAAAGTCTGCACGCGCAGCGATGCCAGATCGAGCAGCGGCTGCTTCACCCGCTGGAAGTGCCGCATCGCCAGCGCGCCCACGCAGAGGCCGGCGATCGCGAGCGCCAGAGCGACACTGGCGCGACCGTGCGCGTGACCGAAGCTCTCCAGCCCGTAGAGCAAGCACACCAGCGAAGTCGAAGCCAGCGCAAAACCGCGCACGTCGAGCGCCACATCTTCGTCGCTGCGCAGATTGGGCACGAAACGATAGACCAGCCATGCGCCGACGATGCCGAGCGGCACGTTGAGCAGGAAGTTCCAACGCCAACTGACGTACGTAGTGATGACACCGCCCAGCACGGGACCGATGACGGGAGCGATCAGCGCCGGCCACGTGATGAGCGCAGTGGCCTGCAACAGCTCCGCCTTGCTGGCGTGGCGCAGCACCACCATGCGGCCGACCGGCGTCATCATCGCGCCCCCGATGCCCTGCAAGGCCCGCGCCGCGACGAACATCGGCAGGCTGGTGGCCAGTCCGCAGGCCAACGACGATGCCGAAAACACAATGACCGCCAGCAGGAAGACGTTGCGTGCGCCGAAGCGGTCGGCGATCCACGCGGACGCCGGCACGCACGCGGCCACCATCAGCATATAGATGGTGATGCCCAGCGACAGGTCCAGCGGTTGCACGCCGAACGAGGCAGCCATCTGCGGCAGCGAAGTGTTGATGATGGCGCCGTCCAGGTTCTGCATGAAGAACGCACAGGCGACGATGAGCGCGACACGGCGCGCGTTGGGAAGTGAGGCTTGGGTCATTTGATGCGTGTGACTGGGGCCCGCGCCTGCGTGAGCGGCGGGCCGGAAGGCGGAACCATACTCCGCCGCGGGAACGACCGCCAGCTGATCACTGGCTGCGGTGCGGCGAGCCGCCGCCCGTTTCGCCCCGGTGGCGCTCGTGCATACAGTACGAAAGATCCAGCGAGGCGATCACGACGCGCTCCCTTGCGCCTGCGGCAGCGGAACGGCGAGCGTGCGATACAGGCGCGGCATCAATCGCAGCATGAATACGCCGTACAACAGTGCGCCGCAGCCGACGAGCCACGGCAACCCGATCCAGTGCGTGCCCTGCCCGATGACAAATGCGCCGAACGAAGGCGCGGTGCGAAATACCAGCCCGTACAGCGCCATCACGCGCCCACGCATGGCGGGCTCGGCACGTAACTGCGCCAGCGACTGCATGCCGATGTTGCAGGTGACGTGGAACAGGCCGGCCACCACCATCGCCGGCACCGCTACGCGCAGGTCCGCGGAGGCAACGAATACCAACAAGGCCGCCGCAATGCCAATGCCGCTCCACAGGATGATGCGCGGCAGTGCGTCCAGTCCGGGACGCCGGCGCAGCATCCAGCTCGCACCGAGCAGCGCGCCCGCGCCCTGCGCGCTCATCAGCATCGACAGGGTTTGCGGACCGCCCTGGAAGACCATGCCCGCGAAGGCAGGGAACAGCTCCGCGAACGGTCGCGCCAGCACGGAGAAAGACACCGCCACCACGAACACCATCGCAATGGGCGGCGTGTTGGCGACATATTCGAAGCCCTGCGCGATGTCACGCCCGATCGATCTGCCCGACGATGTGGCCGGCCGATCGATCCAGCGCCGCACGTAGGCCGTCACCGCCAGCACCGACAGGAACGAGATCGCGTTGGCGAGGAACACCAGCCCCGTCTGTCCATGCAGCATCAACACACCGGCCAGCGCCGGACCCGTGATACGCGCCAGATTCATGGCGATGGAGTTGGTGGCAACACCCTGCGACATACGCGCCGGGCCGGCCAGCGTGCCGGTGACGATCATGCGGACCGGCTGACAGAAACCTTGCAGGATCGATTCGACGATCGTCAGCGCCAGCAACAGGCCGACGCCGAGCATGCCTGAGGCATGCAACAGCCACAGCGAAGCGGCCTGCACGAGCAACAGGGTCTGCGTGAGCCACAGCAACCGATACGGGTTGTGCCGGTCGACCACTGCACCGGCCAGCGGCGCAACGACGAGCGCGGCGAAGACATCTGCCAGCGCCATGGTCCCGACCCACGCGGCGGAGTGCGTCAGCTCCCACGCCAACCATCCGACGCCAGCCTTCTGCATCCATGTCCCGACGGAAGACAGCCCCTGTCCGGCGCTGAATGCGACGAAGTGACGGACCTCGGCGTGGGCAGGTTGCGACGGGGCGACGGTGGTTGCGTCGTCCCGAAGTGATGCGGGCGTGGCGTTCATCGGAGGCGGAGGCCGCTCGAAGCGGAGGACGAAGATCGTGCGGCCATTGCAAAGGGCGTGCCGATTCACGCCCGCCCGCGCGGACAACGTGTCGTGGCCGTCCGCGACCTGAGCAAGCGGCGATGCTGGTGGCGCGCCGTGTTGAATTCTGCGCAGATGCGGCCATACCGTGTGGATAAGGCAGCAATCCAGCCATGCTGCCGACAAGGTGTGCCGATCACCCGGATCGCGCCGCTGCAAGCCATGCAACGTCAATGACCGGGCGGCGCCCGCGTTGGCATGGAAGCTGCCTTGAAGGACGGGTTCCGGTTCGCACCCGGACTCACCCAGAACAGAGAGGAATACTCATGCCCCAGACACTATCGAACGACATCACCCTCGGCTGGCAAGCACCGGCCTTCCGCCTGCCCGAACCGCTGACCGGCCGCGAGGTTGGCCTGGCCGACTACGCTGGGCAGCCGGTGCTGGTGGCGTTCATCTCGAACGTATGCCCGTCGGTCAAACTGATCGACGAAGCCTTCAACCAGTTTGCGCGCGACTATGCCGCGCGCGGCGTGCAGGTCATCGCGATCAATGCCAATGCCCCGGAAGTCAAAGACGGCGAATCCGCTCAGGAAACGGCCCGCGTGGCACGTGAGCTGAACTACGCCTTCCCGTACCTGCGCGACGAAGACCAGACGGTCGCGGAGTCCTTCGACGCCGCGTGCACGCCGGACCTGTTCCTGCTCGACGCGCAGCATCGCCTGTACTACCACGGCCAATTCGACGACGCGCGTCCGAAGAACGGCATTGCGCCGACAGGCGCCGATCTGCGCAACGCGGTCGATGCGCTGCTCGCCGGGCGACCGGCGCCGGCGCAGCAGAAGCAGTCGATCGGCTGCAACATCAAGTGGCGCGGTGGCGACGACCACGGCGTACGGCAACCCGCTGCACGCGCGGCAGCCTGATCACCCGACCCGGCCGGGCGATTGCCGCCAAGGGCAAAGTGACGCATCCTCCCGCCAGTCAAACACGCTGGCGCGGAGGCTGCGATGGGTCTGCTGGTAGACGGCAAATGGGTGGACAAGTGGTACGACACGGAAAGCACCGGCGGCAAGTTCGTGCGCCAGCTCAGCGCGTTCCGCAACTGGGTCACGCGCGACGGCGCCCCCGGTCCCACCGGAGAAGGCGGCTTCGCGGCCGAATCGGGCCGCTACCATCTGTATATTTCGCGCGCCTGTCCGTGGGCGCATCGCACGGCGATCCTGCGCGCGCTGAAAGGCCTAGAGCCGCACATCTCGCTATCCGTCACGCACTGGCTGATGGGCAGCGAGGGCTGGACCTTCGACGCCGATGACGGCGTAATCCCGGACATCGTCAATAGCGCCTCGCGCCTGCACCAGATCTACACGCAGGTGGCGCCCGACTACACCGGCCGCGTCACGGTGCCGGTGCTGTGGGACAAGCAGCGCCGAACGATCGTGAGCAACGAATCGGCGGACATCATCCGCATGTTCAACAGCGCCTTCGATGAAGTCGGCGCCCTGCCCGGCGATTACTATCCGCCGGCGCTGGCCGAACGCATCGACGCACTCAACGCACGCATCTACGACCAGCTCAACAACGGCGTGTACCGCGCCGGCTTCGCGACACGACAGGCGGCGTACGAAGAGGCTTTTGCCGGCGTGTTCGAAACGCTCGACTGGCTGGAGATGGAATTGCGCGACAAGCGTTACCTGTGCGGGGCCACCATCACCGAGGCCGACTGGCGACTATTCACCACGCTGCTGCGCTTCGATCCGGTGTACGTCGGCCACTTCAAATGCAATCTGCGGCGCATCGCCGACTACCCCGCGCTATCGGGCTACCTGCGCGAGCTTTACCAGTGGCCGGGCGTGCGCGAGACGGTGAACATGGCGCACATCAAGGGCCATTACTACATGAGCCACCCCACCATCAATCCGACCCGCATCGTACCCGTCGGCCCCGTGCTGGACCTCGACGCGCCGCACGGACGCGAAGCGATCGGAAGCTGAGGCTTGCTCAGCGCGCAGGCGTGACGCGCCAGATGACATTGCCGACGTCGTCCGCCACCAGCAGCGCGCCGACACGGTCAAAGACAACGCCCACCGGCCGGCCGCGCGCTTCGCCGGCGTCGGTGATGAAACCGGTGAGCACATCCTTGGGCGGGCCTGCCGGTTTACCGTCGGCAAAGGGCACGAAGATCACCGCGTAGCCGCTGAAGGGCTTGCGGTTCCATGAGCCGTGCTGGCCGATGAAGACACCGTTACCGAACTGCGGCGGCAGCAGATTGCCACGCGAGAACACCAACCCCAGCGAAGCCGTGTGGGCACCCAGCGCGTAGTCCGGCACGCGCGCGCGTGCGACGAGGTCGGGGCGCGGGGGCTGGACGCGTTCATCCACGTGCTGCCCGTAGTAGCTGTAAGGCCAGCCATAGAAGGCTCCGTCGATGACGGCGGTCATGTAGTCAGGCACGAGGTCGCTGCCGATTTCGTCGCGCTCGTTGACGGCCGTCCACAGCACGCCGGTGCGCGGCTCCCAGTCCATGCCGTTGGGATTGCGCAGACCGGTTGCGAACAATCGCTTGTTGCCGGTAGCGCGGTCCACTTCCCAGATGGCGGCGCGCCCCGCTTCCTTGTCGATGCCGTTCTCGCCGACGTTGCTGTTCGATCCAACCGTGGCGAACAGCCGGGTGCCGTCGCGACTGGCGATGATGTTCTTGGTCCAGTGGTGATTGATCGGCGCGGCGGGCAGATCGGTCAGCAGCGTGCCGGGGCCTTCCAGATGCGTGTCGCCTGTGCGGTACGCAAAGCGCACGATGCCATCGGTATTGGCCACGTACAGATCGTTGCCGACGAGCGCCATGCCGAAGGGCGACTTCAGGCCGCTGATGAATACCGTCCGCATCTCGGCCACGCCATCGCCGTCGGCATCGCGCAGGAGCGTGATCCGGTCGGCGCTCGGCACGCCGGCGCCTGCCCGCCCCATGAAGACACGCATGAACCAGGCGCGCACGCCGCGGGACTCGCGTGGCGGCGAATTGGTCTCGGCGACCAGCACGTCGCCGTTGGGCAGCACGTACAGCCAGCGGGGGTGATCGAGCTTGTCGGCGAAAGGAGCGACAGCCAGACCGGCTGCCGGCGTCGGCGCGCCACCGCCGGGCCAGCCGACGGGCTTGGCAATGTTGACGGTGGGGAACAGGGTGGGATGCGGTGGCGGCAGTTGCGGCGTCGGGCCGAAGCCCGCCGACGACGGCAGGGTCGCCACCTCGCCGCAGGCGGCGAGCAGCGCGAGCGTGCCGACGACGAAAATTGTGCGCATGGGGTCTCTCCGAAGGTAGGTGCGACAACGCAGAGCCGTATGCTGGCGCTCTATTGCGCTATTGGCCTGAAGGCGCATCCGCCATGCTGAGCATCGCGGTGATGGTGGCATGCAACGCTTCGAGGTCGACCGGCTTGATGAGGCGGACGTCGATACCGTCGCCGCGTGCTGCGGCCGAAGCCTGGACATCGCGCGTCGAGCCCGTCACCGCCGCGACACGCAGCCCCTCTCCGCACACTGCGCGCAGACGTTGAGCGAGTTCGTCGCCTTTGAGATCGGGCATTTCAATGTCCACCAGGGCGAGGTTCGGCATGAAGTCCTCGGCGATCGCCTGTGCGTCGCGCCCATTGGTGGCAACGCGCACATCATGGCCGAGCAGGCGCAATTGCGCCTCCAGTCCACGCGCGGCATCGACGTTGTCGTCAACGACGAGAATGCGGCAGGCCCGCGTGGGCACGGCCCGTTCACGCTGCGCGGCGACGACCCGCGGATGCGTGCCGGCCAGCGGCAGCCGCAGTGTGAAGGTCGCGCCGAGGTTTTCGCCTTCACTATAGGCCTGCAGCGAGCCGCCATGCAGTTCGGCGATGCGCCGCGCCAGCGCCAGGCCGACGCCGAGCCCATGAGCCGCGCGCGTTGTCGGCGTCGGCCCCTGCACGAACATGTGGAAAATGGCGTCGAGCATGTCGCGGCGGATGCCCCGGCCGTTGTCGGACACCGACAGTTCGGCGGCGTCCCCGCCCACGTGCAGGCTCAGGCGGATGTCGCCGCCGGCCGGCGTGTAACGCGCGGCATTGTTGAGCAGGTTGGTCACCAGTTGCGCCAGACGCGCTGCGTCGCCCTGCACGATCACCGGCCCGGCCTCGTCGCCGAACACGGAGAGCGTGTGGCGATTGGCTTCGATGAGCGGCATGGCCGCTTCGATCGACAGATGGGCCACGTGCACCAGGTCCACGGGGTCCGCGGCGACCGACATCACGCCGCGCGCAATGCGCGACACATCGATCAGGTCGTCGACGATGCGCACGAGATGCGCGCTCTGGCGATCGATCATGTGCAGCAACTGGGTGGCGCGCTCGCCCTCCGGTGCCTGCATGGACAGCACCTGCACGGCCGAGCGGATGGGCGCGAGCGGATTGCGCAGCTCGTGTGCCAGCGTGGCGATGAACTCGCGCACGTTCTGCGCAGCGATTTCGAGTTCCTGCATATGGCGGCGCTCGGTCAGATCCTGCGTGACCTTGGCGAAGCCGCGCAGGCGCCCGGCGCCATCGCGCAGCGCGGTCACCACGAAACGCGACCAGAAGCGTTCACCGTTTTTCTTGATGCGCCAGCCTTCGCCTTCGGCGCGGCCGGTGCGGCGAGCGACGGAGAGTTCGTTCCAGGGCTTGTCGCCGGCGATGTCCTCCGCGCTGTAGAAGCGCGAAAAATGGCGGCCGATGATCTCGTCGGCCCGATAGCCCTTGATCCGCTCGGCGCCCGCATTCCAACTGGTGACCACACCTTCCGGACTGAGCATGTAGATGGCGTAGTCGACCACGCCTTCGATGAGCAGCCGGAAGCGTTCCTCGCTCTGACGCAGGGTTTCTTCGTGCTGCCGTCGTTCGGTGATATCGCGGGTGATCTTGGCGAAAGCGACCAGGCGGCCCTCGTCATCGCGCAGCGCGGTAATGACCACGTTGGCCCAGAAGCGCGAACCGTCCTTGCGTACGCGCCAGCCTTCGTCTTCGAACCGGCCCTCGGCGGCGGCGTTGGCGAGTTCGCGATCGGGCCAGCCGCGGGCAACCGCGTCCGGCGTGTAGAACACCGAAAAATGCTGGCCGATGATTTCGTCGGCGTAATAGCCCTTGATCGTTTGCGCACCGAGGTTCCAGGTCGCAATGTTTCCCTGCGGGTCGAGCAGGAACAACGCATAGTCGCGCGTCTGCTCGACGAGCATGCGGTAGATCCGGTCATCGACCAGCGGATTGTGCTGGAGCATTCCTGTCTCCCCCGCCGGCACGATGCTCGGCGGGTTTCTGAATGATTCGCGATGCCAGACGGATGCCGGACAGGCCCGTCCTGTCGAGGGCGAGACTCTACCGCGAGCCGGGCCGGCTGGACAACGGCGGCAGCGGGCGCCCGGCGCCGGCAAGCTCGGGTACCATGGTCTGCATGGTTGCCGGATTCAACCGCAAGGCGCGGAGTTTTCCGGATCGCCGCAGGCGCTACTGTCGAGGCGCCATCTCCACCGGACGACTTCGCCATGTCACGACACCAGACCCCTTCATCCCACGGCCCGGACGACGATGCGCACTGGGCAGATGTAGAAGCCCGCAATGCGCGTGCCGACGGGTTGTTCTTCTACGCCGTGCGTACCACCGGCGTGTATTGCCGGCCGTCGTGCGGGGCGCGCACGCCCCGCCGGGAGAACGTGCGCTTCTTTGCCACGGCCGACGAGGCCGAGGCGGCGGGCTTCCGTCCATGCAAACGTTGCCGCCCGCGCGCAGGATCGGCCACCGGGCACGCCGAGCTGATGGCCGAACTGTGCCGTTACATCGAAGCCGCCGACACACCGCCCTCGCTGGCCCAACTCTCGGCAAAGGCGGGCCTGAGCGCCTATCACCTGCAGCGCGTCTTCAAATCGATCGTCGGCCTCACCCCGCGTGAATTCGCGCGGGCCAAGCGTGCACAACGGCTGCGGGGCAGATTGCCGTCGTCGTCGAGTGTCACCACGGCGCTCTACGAAGCCGGATACGGTTCGAGCGGGCGCCTCTATGAAGAATCGGCGCAGGTGCTGGGCATGTCGCCGAAACACTACCGCCAGGGCGGACGCGACCAGCGCATCCGTTTCGGCATCGGTCAGTGTTCTCTTGGAGCGATCCTGGTGGCCGCCAGCGAGACCGGCGTCTGCGCCATCCTGCTGGGCGACGATCCGGACGCGCTCGCGCGCGCTTTGCAGGATGCCTTCCCACGCGCGGAACTCATCGGCGGCGACGCCGCGTTCGAGGACTGGATGGCTCGGGTGATCGGCTTCATCGACGTCGCCGACGCGCCCTTCGAGCTGCCGCTGGATCTGCGCGGCACGGCCTTCCAGCAACGGGTGTGGGCGGCCTTGCAGCGTGTGCCGCCGGGCACCACCGTGACCTACACCGAACTGGCACAGCGCATTGGTGCGCCACGGGCCATCCGCGCTGTCGCCGCCGCATGCGCCGCCAACACGCTGGCCGTGGCCATCCCCTGCCATCGCGTGATTCGCCTCGACGGTTCGCTGGCCGGATACCGCTGGGGCGTGGCGCGCAAGCGCGCGTTACTCGAACGAGAAGCTGGCGCCTCACGGCGCCGCGATGCGGCATGAGCGACGCGCTCACCGTCGCGCTGCCCTTGCCCCGGCACTATCGCCCGCAGGACGTCCTGGCCTTTCATCGGCGCGACGCACAGGCGGTGGCCGAGCGTGTCGACGATAACCACCTGGAAAAGGGTCTGCTGTGGTCGGGCTTGCCGGCGCGATTGAGCATTCACTTCGCGCCCGACGCGGCACGTGCCACGCTGGAGGTCGACGGCCGCACGCGCGGGGCGGATGCCGTCCGTCTCGAATCGCTCGCCCGCCACATGCTGGGACTGAATCAACCGATCGAGGCTTTCGAGCGGCGCCATGGTCGCCACCCCGTGCTGGGCGGGCTGATCCGACGCCAGCGCGGGCTGCGGGTGCCGCTCACGCCCGGTCCGTTCGAAGCGCTCACGTGGGCGATCACCGGCCAGCAGATCAGCGTGAGCGCAGCGGTGTCATTGCGGCGGCGCCTGATCGAAGCCTGCGGCGCTACGCATTCGAGCGGCTTGAAGTGCTACCCGGATGCCGCGCGCATCGCCGCACTTTCGGCGGACGCCATGCGCGCCGCCGGCTTCTCGAACGCCAAGACACAGACCCTGCAGACGCTGGCGCGGCTCGTGGCCTCTGGCGAACTGCCGCTCGACGCATGGGCGGTTGCATTGCCTGTCGACGAAATCACGACCGCATTGCGCAGCATTCGCGGGATTGGCCCCTGGACGGTGAGCTACGCGCTGCTGCGCGGATTTGGATTTCTGGACGGCTCGCTGCATGGCGACGTAGCCGTGCGCAACAGCCTGCAACGGCAGCTGGACGAGCCCGAGCGCATCGGCGAAGCGCAGGCGCGAGAATGGCTGGAACCTTTTGCGCCATGGCGGGCGCTGACGGCGGCGCACCTGTGGGCCGCGCTGTCGATGGCGAGCTATTGAACCATCACTCGCTGCTTTCCTCGCCCTTGCGGCCGCCCGGATCGACCGCGCAGACACGGCGGACCGGCAGCAGCATGCGCACGGGCTCAAGCAGCAGGATGCCGAGCAACACCCCTGCCAAGCGCTCGAAGCCGACCGACAGGTGCAACGCCTCATAGGTGTCCGGCACGCTGACCACGAGGAAGGCCAGCACGAATTGCGTGCCGACGTAGTCGATGCCGTGCTTGCCGTTTTCAATGTGGCGGCCGATGACGACCGCCACTGCCGTCGCGAACAGGATGAAGGTTGGCGACTGGCGTCCGATGAGCAGCACGACGGTGGCGAACAGCGCTCCCATCATGCAGCCGACGAACCGATGGATCAGCTTGGTGCGGGTGCGGTTGTCCGCCACGCTGGCCAACGGAATCGCCATGACGACCATGATCGTCACGCTCGACTGATTGAGCGAATCCAGCCCGGACCACAGCCATGCCAACGGAATCAGCGCCATGGCAATCGCGCCCTGGCAGGCATGCACGAACGCAACCTGGTTCCAGGGCAGCAGGCGGTCCACCCACCACTCGTAGGCCATGCTCACACCATGTTCGCCGAGCAGGTAGCGCCTCACGGTAAGCGTCGACAGGGCGCTCACGATCAGGCAGGCGGCCGTCCCGGCGGTCACCTCGACGAAGCGCGCCCAGGCGAAAACCTGCACGGCTTCGTCCGGATGCTGCATGCCGTCGATCAGCACCATGCCAAAGGTGAGCCCGGTGAAGAGCCACGCATAACCGCGCGGGCTGACCATGGTGAAGTAGAGCGTCACAAAGGTGACGAGCAGCAGGGCGACGCCGGTCTGCCAGAGGGAATCGAGCACATGCGCGGCGAGATACCACGCCGCCGCGGCGCCCGCCGCTGTGCCGATGACGCGCAAGGAGCCGCGCTTGAAACTGCGCCAGATGTGCGAGCGCATGACCATGTACCCGCTGAACGCCGCCCAGCCCACGTGCCGGGCTTCGAGCGCATGGGCAAAAGCGATTGCCAGCAGCACCGAGAGCACGCACTCCATCTCATCGACGAGCCGGGAACCGCGCACAGGCCAGGCACGCAGATCCTGCACCACGCGTCCGGTCAGATCGCCCAGATCAGTCACGAACGGAACCAGCCTCATGGAACGGTCACCTCATGTCGTCTGATTTGCGGTCGGAAAGCGGCTGGGAGCTTAGCATCAACTCCGGGCAGGCATGCGCGGCGGGCGTAAACGAAAAAAGCCCAACCGGATTGGTTGGGCTTTTTCTGTATCTGGTTGCGGGGACAGGATTTGAACCTGTGACCTTCGGGTTATGAGCCCGACGAGCTGCCAGACTGCTCCACCCCGCGTCTGGAAGACAAGCATTATGGTCGATCGCCCCACACGAGTCAAGCACGATGAAACAAAAATCTTGAAGGTCGCCTTGTTCGCGCCTGCCGGCCGGTGGGCGCGGAAGACCACACGCCGTGTCCGCGTCTGGTCAGGCGTGCGCCGGGCGACGTCTTGCGAGTGCCGGAACGGGGGACGTCAGGGTCTCATGTGCGCAGGAACAACAGCACAAGGTCACAAAGTGTCATAAGAATAATTCCTACATGTTCACGGGATATTTCCGAACATATACTCGCCGCTCCAAAGGAGGCTCCGGAGTAAAACAGGCGAGGCACCGAAACGCACACAGAGCGCTCGGTAGCAACCGCCAGACGGGAAAAACGCGGGAAGGAAATGCAGGGAAGAGAGAATGCGGCGCTGGTGCCGGCAGCAGGAATCGAACCCGCGACCTTCCGCTTACAAGGCGACTGCTCTACCAACTGAGCTATGCCGGCACGACGCGAGGGCGGGAGTATAGCGCAAGCCTCCGGATTGAAGGATGACCATGCAGATGGAGTTGGCACGTACGAGCTTGCGCGTGCTGTTCGTGGAAGACGACGAGAATGATGTGCTGCTGATGGCGCGCCACCTGCGCCGCCAGGGCTTCGACATCGAACATCGCCAGTTGTGGCAGCTCGATGCATTGCGCGATGCCGTGCGCTCGGGAAACTGGGACATCATCATCGCTGACTACAGCCTGCCCGGCTTCACGGCGCTGGATGCATTGGCCGCGGTACAGGAGATCGACGACGATCTGCCGACCCTGGTGGTCTCCGGCACCATCGATGAAGAAACCGCCTGCCGCCTGATGCGCGCGGGTGCCCGCGATTATCTTTCCAAGAACAGGCTGGATCGCCTGGTGCCGGTGATCGAGCGCGAACGCCGCGACGCCGGCTTGCGGCGCGAGCGTGTGGTGGCGCTGCGTGCAGAGCGCGCGAGCGAGGCGCGCTTCCTCGCGCTGGCCGCCAACGTACCAGGCGTGCTGTTCCAGATGCAGGCGACGGGTGTGTCGGACCTGCGCTTCTTATATGTGAGCGAAGCCAGCCTGATGCTGTTCGGCCTGCCCAACGCGCGGCTGATCGAATCCGGGGACGCTTTCGCGCGCCTGATCGTGCCGGAAGACCGTGCGGGTTTCGAGCGCGGGCTGGCCGAAGCCGCCGCCGACAATACGACACTCAATTGGGAAGGCCGCGTTCGCCCGCAGGACGCGGACATCAAGTGGATCAACGTGCGGTGCTCGCCGCGCCGCGCCGAGGACGGCAGCACGCTCTGGGAAGGGGTGATGTGGAACATCACCCACAGCAAGCTGGCCGAGATCGAACTGCGCGCCTCGCGCGCACAACTGGCCGAACTGTCGGCGCACCTGCAACGCATCAAGGAAGAAGAGCGCGACCGCATCGCCCGCGATATCCACGATGTGCTGGGCGGCACGCTGGTGGGCATCAAGATTTCCGCATCGCTGCTCGCCGCCCGGCTCGAGCATGACGAGTCGCTCCGTCCACGGCTGCGCGACATCGAAGCCATGCTGGACGATGCCATCGCCACCGCCGGTCGCGTGGCACGGGAACTGCGGCCGGGAATCCTTAAGGAATTCGGTCTCGCTGCCGCTGTAGAGAGCTACGCCGGAGACTTTTCGCAACGCACGGGCATCGCGTGCCACGTAGAGTGCCTGCACGACGAGGTCGAAGCGGGCGAAGACACGGCGCTGGCGCTGTTCCGCACTTACCAGGAGGCGCTGACCAACGTCAGCAAGCACGCCCGGGCCAATCGGGTCGACGTGCGGCTGATGCTGGACGGAGCGGACATCGTGCTCCAGGTCGCCGATGACGGGCGAGGCGTGCACAACGCCGATCTCGTCAAACCCAGATCATTTGGATTGCGCAGCATCCGCGAACGGCTCCACGCCTTGGGCGGCACGATGAAGATCGCTCCCGGCGCGGGCGGCGGAACAACGGTTGTGTTGCGGGCCCCCGCCGGGCACGCAATGGAAAGCGCGGCGTCGGCCGCGAACGGGTTGGGTACATGAGTGAGAAGATCAAGGTCCTGATTGCCGACGATCACGCGATCGTGCGGCACGGGCTCAAGCAGATCCTGTCGGAAACCGAAGACCTGACGGTCGTCGGCGAGGCCGATGGTGGCGTGCGGGCCATGCAGATGATGCGCGGCACCACTTACGACGTGGTGCTGATGGATATTTCGATGCCCGACCGCAATGGCATCGATACGCTCAAGCTGGTGAAGAAGGAATTCCCCCGCGTGCCGGTGCTGATCCTCAGCATGCACCCCGAAGAACAATACGCTGTGCGCGCACTGCGTGCCGGCGCCGCCGGCTATCTTTCCAAGCAGGGCGCGCCGGAACAGCTCGTCACGGCGATCCGCCAGGTGGCCAACGGCAAGAAGTACGTCAGCGCCGCCGTGGCCGAAGAACTGGCCAATGCCATCGGCGACGACGAGGACAGCCGCCCGGCGCACGAAAAACTCTCCGACCGCGAATACGAAACGCTGTGCCTGATCGCCTCCGGCAAGACGCTGACGCAAATCGCCGAGAAGCTGAATCTCAGCGTCAAGACAGTGAGCGTCTATCGCGCGCGCCTGCTCGAAAAAATGAAACTGCAGAACAACGCCGAGCTGACCCACTACGGGCTCAAGCACGGTCTGGTCGAATAACGCCCCCCACCTCGACGCTCTCTCACCTTTCCTAGCGCGCCACCCGCCGCATGCCCGAATTCAATACGCCCGCCGAGATCGCCCGCGAGGTCATCCGGCAACTGGCGGTCCAGAGAATCCCGCCGACGCCCGAGAATTTCTCCGAGCTGTACCACAAGGTCGGCGGCACCGTACCGAGGGAGCCCTTCCCCGAGCGCGAACTCAAACAGATGGTGGCCTCGCTGCCGCGCGTGACGACGTCGCAGTTGCGGGCGGCCCAGCGGATCGATTCGGCCATCATGGAACAGAGCTGGCCGGCGGTTCGCAGCGCACTGGTGCGCTACACCGCCGCTCATGGGCCCGCGCCGCGTCCGCCGCAGACGGTGTCCGTCGCCGCCGCGCCGGCCCCGAAGCCCTGGCGCGAACTGATGGCGCAGGTCATGGAAACGGCCGTCGGCATGTTGCTCATCGACACGCCGGAGCTGGCGACGGAAGCGACCGAACTGGCGCGCATCATGCGCGACCCCGACGCCGGCAGCGAAGCCACTTTCGAGAAGCGCCTGCGCGACTTCGCCTACAAGCTGCAATGGGTGGCGCAGGACCAGAGCTACATCCGTCAGGCGCTGCTCAATCTGCTGCAATTGATCATCGAGAACATCAGCGAACTGGTGGTCGACGACCAATGGATGCGCGGGCAATTCGATGCCGTGCTCCAGCTTTTCGCGCGCCCGCTCGACAAGAAGATGCTGACCGAGCTGGGCGACCGGCTGCGCGACGTGATCTACAAGCAAGGCACGCTCAAGCGCAACCTGTCGGATGCGCACGAGCGCCTGCGGGACCTGCTGGCAAGCTTCATCGACCGCCTCGGAGAGCTGGCCGAATCGACCGGCGCTTATCACACCAAGATGGAACAGTTCGCCACGCGCGTGGCAACCGCCAATGGCGCCGACGAACTGGCCGGCCTGATTTCGGAAGTGATCCAGGAAACCCGCGTCGTCGAAGGCCATGCCCGCCGTTCGCAGGAAGAACTCCACTCCCTGCGCTCGACCGTGGACCAGGCGCATCGCGAAATCGCACGACTCGAATCCGAGCTGCAACAGGCCAGCGATCTGATGCGTCACGACACGCTCACCGGGGCGCTCAACCGCAAAGGCATCGATGAGACGCTGGCGCGCGAGATCGCCCGCTCGCAGCGCCGCAACACGCGCCTGTGCGTCGCGCTGCTCGACGTGGATAATTTCAAGCAACTCAACGACACCTACGGTCACGCCACCGGTGACGACGCGCTGCGCCACCTCGCCGACGTGGTGCGCGAAACGCTGCGGCCACAGGACTCCTGCGGTCGCTACGGCGGCGAGGAATTCCTCATCCTGCTGCCGGACACCGAACACGAAGACGCCGTACAGGCGCTGACCCGCCTGCAGCGCGAACTGACCAAGCGCTTCTTCCTGCACGACAACCAGCGGGTGCTGATCACGTTCAGCGCCGGGGTCTCGCTTTTCGAGGCCGGAGAAGACCCGCAACGCACCATCGACCGGGCCGACCGCGCGATGTACCGCGCCAAGCGCGCAGGCAAAAATCGCGTCGAAATGGGCTGAGGCAGGCCGGGCGGCCATTCGCGTGACATTTGTCACGAAGCCAAGTCATTGATGTGTCGATATTTTTTACGGAAACGTCCTGCGTATTGCCACAATCGTCCGTAGAGCGTTGATTTGCAAAGACTGGCAAATCTATTGCTAATGAGAGCACAACGGTTTTCTTGGTGAGGCTCTCATGAAATGGCATGAACTCGTAGCGATCGGCGCGCTCACGCTGTGTTCGCAATGGGCGGTGGCCGGCAACATCGGCGTGTCCGACAGTGAGCTGTACTCGCGCGGCCTGTTTGCCGGTGACGCCGACCTTGGCAGCGCATTCAACCCCGACCCGGCAAATTCGTACCTCTTCGCCGCGTTCGGCTTCTTCTTCACGCAGAACATCGACACCGAAACCCCGCTGCCGCCGGGTGGTGAACAGCCGCCGCAGATCGACGTGGCGCCGCAAGCGGTGACGGCTGTACCGGAACCCCTGTCTTTCACACTGGTGGGCCTGGGGCTGGGTCTGCTGGCGTGGACGCGACGCCGGCGTTGAGGACGGCTCGCGTCTTTATCCGGGCAGCTTCGGCTGCCCTTTTTGTTGGTCGCGGCTCGCCTGCCGTTACATCAGGAACAGGCTGGCCAGTCCGAGAAAGATAAAGAAGCCGCCGGAATCGGTGCAGGCCGTGATGAGTACCGACGAGCCGAGCGCCGGGTCGCGCCCGAGCTTGATCATGAAGATCGGGATGCACACGCCCATGGTGGCGGCCAGCAGCAGGTTGAGCGTCATGGCTCCGGTCATCACCGCGCCCAGCGACGCGCTGCGGTACAGCCACCAGGCAAGAAAGCCCAGTAGTCCGCCCCATACCAATCCGTTGATGAGCGCCACGCCGAGTTCCTTGCGCAACAGGCGGTGGAGCATTTCGGGTTTGACCTGTCCCATCGCCGTGGCGCGCACGATCATGGTGATGGTCTGGTTGCCGGAGTTGCCACCGATGCCGGCCACGATGGGCATGAGCGCGGCCAGCGCCACGAGCTTCTGGATCGAGCCTTCGAACACCCCGATCACGCGCGACGCGATGAAGGCGGTCACCAGGTTCACCGCCAGCCACGCCCAGCGGTTCTTCACCGAATGCCACACCGATGCGAAGATGTCTTCCTCTTCGCGCAGACCGGCCTGGCTCAGCAATTCCGCATCGGCCTGATCGCGGATGAAGTCGAGCACCGCCTCGACCGTCACGCGTCCGAGCAGGCGGCCGTCGTGCGCCACCACTGGCGCGGACACCAGGTCGTAACGCTCGAAGGCCTGGGCGGCCTCATCGGCATGGTCGGAGGGATGGAGCGTGAGCATGTTGGTGATCATCACCGCGCTCACGGTTTCTTCTGGATCGCTGACCAACATGCGCGACAGGGTCAGCACGCCGCGCAGGTTCTCTTCGCGGTCGATCACGAATAGCTGGTCGGTGTGGTCGGGCAGTTCATCGAAGCGACGCAGGTAGCGCAGCACGACTTCGAGCGTAACGTCCTCGCGCACCGTGACCATGTCGAAGTCCATCAGCGCCCCGACGGCGTCCTCGTCGTACGACATGGCCGCGCGCAGTTGTTCGCGCTCCTCGGCATCCAGGCCGAGGTACACGTCTTCCATGACGTGCTTGGGCAGGTCGGGCGCAAGGTCGGCCAGTTCGTCCGCGTCGAGCTGTTCGGCCGCGGCGACCAGCTCTTCGCGGTCCATCGTCTCGATGAGCGATTCCCGGACGGCATCGGAGAGTTCCAGCAGGATCTCGCCGTCGTTCTCGCCGCGCACCAGTTCCCAGATGAACAGGCGGTCGTCCAGCGGCAAGGATTCGAGCACATACGCGATGTCGGCGGGGTGCAGGCTGGATAGCTTGGCGGTGAGCCGCGCCATGTTCTGCTTGTGGACGAGCGACTCGACCAGATCGTGCTTGGGCATCTCCTGCCGATGGACCAGCTCTTCTTCGCGCCGCTGACGGACGAGCAGTTCCTCCACCTCTTTCAGGGTGCGCAGGACATCATCGTGGTGTTGGACGGATTGCTCGGTCGTCTGCATGAGTCATATGACCAGGCTGCGGTGGAACGGAGGCGGGAGTTTAACCCGGTCCGGCGGATGCTTGCTGCACCGCCGGAAAAAAGGGGACTGTCAAACCTGGCGCCAGCAGCGATACAGCAGACGCTACGATGATGACGCCCACATTAAGAACCCTCCCCCAGGCGCTCTCATCAAGGTACTTCGCTGTAGCGCATGCGCCCCTGTATTCGGTCGGCATGCGCTGACAGACGCGCCGAATAGCTTCTTTCGAATTTACGCGGATTGGGCAGCATCACGGCAATGTGCGCGGCCTGCTGTGGCGACAACTGCGCGGCGGAGATGTTGTAGTAGCGGCGCGCGGCGGCTTCGGCGCCAAAGATGCCGTTGCCCCACTCGACCACGTTCAGGTACACCTCGAGGATGCGACGCTTGTCCCACAGCGCCTCGATCATCACGGTGATGATGGCCTCCTCCCCCTTGCGCAGATAACTGCGATTGGGGGTGAGGAACAGGTTCTTGGCCAGTTGCTGGCTGATCGTCGATCCACCGGCCACGGCCCTGCCACGGCGCTCGTTCTTTTCGAGCGCCCGCTGGATGCCGTCCCAGTCGAAGCCGTCGTGGTCGACGAAACGGTCGTCCTCCGCAGCGACCACGGCGCGCTTGAGGTTCACCGAAATGCGCTCGTAGGGCACCCATTGATATTTGAGCTGCGCCTTCGGGTCCTTTTCGCGGAGCTCATCCAGGCGCAGCGACATGAAGCTGGTCTGCTGAGGCGGCATCCACTTCCACCAGAGAATCTGGCCGAGCAGCCACAGGTGATAGGCGAGGATCAGCAGCAGGACGGCGACGAGGGCGCGCTTGGCGAAGCGGGCGACAGACTTCATGGGCTTGTACGGATGGCGAGGCGAACAGAGCATTACAGAGCGCGCCGCGCCGCGCAAGCCGTGCGGATGGATGGGCCGGGTCAACAGCATGAAGGGGCGCCTGTGGAACACTGCTCGCGCTTCACCACTACAACATGACGGGGGACCTACTTCCATGATGATCAGACCCATCTGCGCGGCGCTGTGCCTTGCGGCCATCTCGGCGCAGGCCGCCGACGTGGTATCGATGCCCAGGACGGCAGCGTATTCCGATATCGAACGCATCGCACTCAACGTCCGCTCCGAGTGCTCTTTGCCCGAATATCAGGCCAAGGCCATCCAGCAAGCCTTCGCTGCGGCGGACATTGAAGTGGCCGCGATCGATGGCGTGCAAGTGCCGGCCAAAGGCGCCTATCTCGTTCCCCTCATCGACGACGCTTACTCCGGCGGCAATGCGTTCATCGGCCATCGCAAGATGGTACGCCTGAAGGCCGTGCTGTATATCGACGGCCAGAAAGCTGCCAACTTCAGTGGCATGCGCGACTCCATGGGCGGCGCCTTTGGCGGCTTCAAGGGGTCCTGCGAAGTGCTCGAGCGCTGCGCCGACACCCTCTCGAAAGACCTGCTCAAGTGGTATCGCGCGCAGCGTGCCGCGATGTCCCTGCCGTCGAGCCCAGCCCCGCTCGAAGCACCGGCGCCCTGAAACAGGGCTGGCACCACAACACCGGACCATCAACGAAAAAGCCCCGCAGGCTCACCTCTGCGGGGCTTTGCGACACGACCGACAGCGGCCACCGGGGTTCGTCTACTTGATGAAACCGCGGGCCTTCATGTTGTCGCAGCCGTTCTGTCTCGGAGCGGGCAGCGACACGCCCCTTTCTTGCGCACGCGACACCATGAGCGCCCGATGTTCCGTCTGGATCTGACGGCATTCGTCGTAGGTCTTGACCTCGCGCATTCTGGCAAGGTGCGCAGATCGTTCCTCCGGCGTCATCAGCATTGCTGCAGGCGCCCGGCCTCCGGCCGCGCCCATGCCGCGTCCCATCCGTTGCCCACCCTGTTCGTACTGGCCCCATCCTTGCCGACCGAATCCAGGACCGCCTGCTCCGGGCGCCGTCTGCGCCACAGCCGGAACAGCGAGAACCACCGAGGTAATTGCGATGAGCGCCATGCGCTTGCGCGCGGGTGAAATTTTCATGATTGGTCTCCTGAGCGATTGATCACATTACCGGGGCAGCGTCATCACGGCCCCCGTGGCGTCGATTTAAGATCTTCGATGTGAGCGGCGCGTGTCCTGGCGCGCCGGTTTTGCATCGCTGCGTAACGGACTCGCAAGTGGACACAGTGCGTTACACGGAAACCCGTCGAGGCCATGGAGTGCGTGTCTAATGAACGCCGCGACGTGCGGGATGAGCGAGAGCCTGGCTGTACGTGCGCCAAAACGGGAGGCAATGATGGACATGGAAGAGAAGGACTCCATCCTGATCGTCGACGATGACCCGGAAATCCGTCGCCTGCTGGTCGACTATCTGGTCCGTAATGGCTTCAAGGCGGTGGCCGCTCGGGACGGGCGCGAGATGTGGCGGGAGCTCGAACGCCACGCGATCGATCTGATCGTGCTGGACCTGATGCTGCCCGATGCGGACGGTCTGACACTGTGTCGTGACATCGGCATGAAATCGAACATACCGGTATTGATGCTCACCGCATGCGGCGAGGAAGCCGACCGCATTGTCGGCATTGAAATGGGAGCCGACGACTATCTCGTCAAACCCTTCAACCCTCGGGAGCTGCTCGCCCGCATCAAGAGAATCCTCAGCCGCACGCGCGCATTGCCGCCAAACCTGCGACCGGAGACCGCGCGATATCTGAAGTTCGCGGGGTGGTGCCTGGATACCGCAACGCGCTTGCTGGTCGATGAACAGGGCGTGACGACACCCTTGTCCGGCGCGGAGTATCGACTGCTGCGCATACTCGCGGACCACCCCAACCGGGTGCTCAATCGCAACCAGTTGATCGAATTGATCCACGGTCGCGACGCCGGCCCGTATGACCGGGCCATCGATGTACAGATCAGCCGGTTGCGACAGCGCTTGCGCGATGACAGCAAAGAGCCGTCGCTCATCAAGACCGTCCGCAACGAAGGTTACGTTCTGGCTTCGGCCATCGAAAAAAGCCATTCGCCCACATGACGAACAGCCTCTTTGCAAGGCTGGCGGTCATTGCGCTGGCAGGTCTGCTGACGGCGCAGGCGGTCAGCTTCTGGTTGCAGGCAGACGAGCGGGCGGTCGTGGTGATGCGGGCACGCGGCGCAGACTTTGCCGGACAGATCGCCCGTGCTGTGAAGGTACTGGAAGCAACAGGCGCCGAACGCCGGCCCGCAACCGCCCGAGCCCTGCAATCGAACGGTCTGGACATCACCTTGATCGATGCCGACCAGGCGTCGCCCAGCGTGCCGCGGGGGCAGATCCGCTCGCATCTTGCCGCAGCGCTGGGCTCGGGTCGCGAGATCCGGTCGGCAGGCATGTATCAACGTGGCGGCCAGGCACGCAGCTTTGATGTGCTGCTCCAGGACGGGCAATGGATACGGGTAAGCGCAGCGCCCGAAGAACAGGCCCCCGCCTTGCCCACCGATCTGATCGCACATCTGTTCATTTCGCTGGCTGTGGTGACGAGCTTGACGCTACTTGCGCTGCGCCAGGTCAGCAAACCGCTGCACACGCTGGCGGAGGCCGCGGACATGCTGGGACAGGACCTGGCCGCGCCGCCCCTGGCTGAGAAGGGTTCGGCGGAAACGCGGCGCGCGGCGCGCGCGTTCAATCGCATGCAGGCGCGCGTCCGCCGGCTTGTCACTGAACGGGCGCGCGCGCTGGCCGCTGTCTCCCACGACTTGCGGACTCCGTTGACCCGCCTGCGCCTGCGCGCAGAGCTTATCGACGACGGCGACCTGCGCGAACAGATCACGGCGGATGTCGACGCGATGCGTCAGATGATCGATACCACCCTCGACTACCTGAGAAGCCTGCACGACCCGGAAGAAATCCGGCGTATCGACATCAACGGATTGCTGCAAAGCCTGGTGGAAGACGCCACTCGGCTCGGTAAACATGCGACGCTCGATGGCTCGGCGCGATGGCCCTATCCCGGCAAGCTGCTGGCGCTGACGCGCGCCGTCCAGAACCTGATCGACAACGCCATCAAATACGGTGGCTGTGCCCACGTTCGAATTTGCGATGAAGCCGCAGAACTGCGCATCGTGATCGAAGATCGCGGCTTGGGGATACCTCAGGAAGAGCTGGCCAAGGTGACAGCGCCCTATTACCGTCCCGATGCCGCGCGCAATCCAGCGACCGGAGGCGTAGGTCTCGGCCTGTCCATCGTCAAGGACGTCGCTCTTCTGCATGGTGGCGAGTTGCTGCTGGAAAACGTCGAGCCGTCAGGTCTGCGCGCAACGCTCATCCTTCCGCGAACCGGCGAGGCCTAGCGTTTTCGACGACCACAATACGCATGCCAAAACAAAGCCCCGCAGGCTTTCACCTGCGGGGCTTTTTCTTGACTGCTGTCGATGGGACAGCCGAAGACGGGAGTCTTCGACTTACATGCCCATGTCCATGCCGCCCATACCACCCATGCCACCCGGCATGCCGGCAGCCGGCTTGTCTTCGGCCAGTTCGGCCACCATGCAGTCGGTCGTCAGGATCAGGCCGGCGACGGAAGCGGCGTTTTGCAGCGCCGAGCGGGTCACCTTGGCCGGGTCCAGCACGCCCAGCTCAACCAGGTCACCGTAGGTGCCGTTGGCGGCGTTGTAGCCGTAGTTGCCCTTGCCTTCCAGCACCTTGGCCACGACCACCGAGGGCTCGTCGCCGGCGTTGGCGACGATCTGGCGCAGCGGCTCTTCGATCGCGCGCAGCACGATCTTGATGCCGGCTTCCTGGTCCGGGTTGTCGCCCTTGACGGCCACGTTGGCACGGGCGCGCAGCAGCGCCACGCCGCCACCGGCCACGACGCCTTCTTCAACGGCGGCACGGGTTGCGTGCAGCGCGTCTTCCACGCGGGCCTTCTTTTCCTTCATTTCGACTTCGGTCGCAGCACCAACCTTGATCACGGCCACGCCGCCGGCCAGCTTGGCCTTGCGCTCTTGCAGCTTTTCGCGGTCGTAGTCGGAGGTCGCGCCTTCGATCAGGGCGTCGATCTGGGCAACGCGAGCCTGGATCTGGTCAGCCGAACCAGCGCCGTCGATGACGGTGGTGTTTTCCTTTTCGACTTCGACGCGCTTGGCTTGGCCGAGGTCTTGCAGGGTTGCCTTTTCCAGCGACAGGCCGACTTCTTCGGAGATCACCGTGCCGCCCGTCAGGATGGCGATGTCTTCCAGCATGGCCTTGCGACGGTCGCCGAAGCCCGGGGCCTTGACGGCAACGGTCTTCAGGATGCCGCGGATGTTGTTCACCACGAGGGTCGCCAGGGCTTCGCCTTCGACGTCTTCAGCGATGATAAGCAGCGGACGGCCGGCCTTGGCCACGCCTTCCAGCACCGGCAGCAGGTCGCGGATGTTGGAGATCTTCTTGTCGTACAGCAGCACGAACGGGGCTTCCAGAACGGCGATCTGGCGGTCCGGGTTGTTGATGAAGTACGGCGACAGGTAGCCGCGGTCGAACTGCATACCTTCCACGACGTCCAGTTCGTTTTCCAGCGACTTGCCGTCTTCGACGGTGATCACGCCTTCCTTGCCGACCTTGTCCATGGCTTCAGCGATGATCTGGCCGATGGATTCGTCGGAGTTGGCGGAGATCGAGCCGACCTGGGCGATTTCCTTCGAGGTGGTGGTCGGCTTGGCGTTCTTCTTGATCTCGGCAACGATGCCGGAAACAGCCTTGTCGATACCGCGCTTCAGGTCCGTCGGGTTGAAGCCGGCGGCCACGTACTTGAAGCCTTCGCGAACGATGGCCTGGGCCAGCACGGTCGCGGTGGTGGTGCCGTCACCGGCGTTGTCCGAGGTCTTGGATGCGACTTCCTTGACCAGTTGGGCGCCCATGTTTTCGAACTTGTCCTTCAGTTCGATTTCCTTGGCGACGGAAACACCGTCCTTAGTCACGGTGGGGGCGCCGAACGAGCGCTCCAGCACCACGTTGCGGCCCTTCGGGCCCAGGGTCACCTTGACGGCGTTGGCCAGGACGTTGACACCATTGACGATCTTGGAACGTGCGTCGTCGGCAAACAGAACTTGCTTGGCGGGCATTTGATACTCCAGGTATTGATTGATTCGGAATGCAGCGGATTCGCGGCGAAGTCGGTCGTGCGCCCCTCAGACAGGGGCGCCGCGGACTCAGGCCTCGATCACGCCCAGGATGTCTTCTTCGCGCAGGACCAGGACTTCCTGGCCTTCGACCTTGACGGTCTGGCCGGCGTACTTGCCGAACAGCACGCGGTCGCCAACCTTGACGTCCAGCTTGCGGACTTCGCCGCTGTCGAGCAGCTTGCCGTTGCCGATGGCCAGGACTTCGCCCTGATCGGGCTTTTCACCGGCGCTGTCGGGGATGACGATGCCGCTGGCGGTGGTGCGTTCTGCTTCGATGCGCTTGACGATCACACGGTCGTGCAAAGGACGGATTTTCATATCGACTCCTGTCGGACAAAACGTTGGTGGGCGCAGTGCGCCCGCACAAAAGAAAGCGTTTGGAGGCAGGAGTTTTGTTAGCACTCCCCCCCGGCGAGTGCTAATGATAGGTGCGAGGTATCGGGATTTCAAGTCGGGGCCCACGCAAATCCGCTCATGGCATTTGCGCAGGCCCGCGAAACGGCACTCGTCCGGGCTGGCTTACAGGGGGAATTGCAGGTTCAGTCCGGCGAACACCTGGAATTGCGGCACCGCGCTGCCATGCGAGATCACCGTCCACTGGGGCTCCACGAACAGGTTGTAGGTGATGCCGCCCGATTTCCACACCCTGCCCGCTCCCAGGCCCACCGGGATGTAACGCGAGTTGGTTTCCAGGTCGAAGCTCCAGGTGGCGGTGCTGCGCACGAACCAGCCCTTCGACAGGTTGTAGATCAGGAACGGCTGCGCGGTGGCGTTGTTCTGTCGGCGCCGGTCGCTATCGCCGGCGAACGATGTCTGCCAGGTCACCAGCGCGCCCAGCAGGCCCCAGGACTGCGGCGCGATCACCGCCCCGGCCAGGCCTGCCTGCCACTTACCCGTGCCCAGTGCGTCGTCGCTCGCGGTCGGCGCGGTCAATTGCGGCCCGACACCGATCTCGATGCCGCCTGCCTTGAACAGGAATATGTCGAACAGGTTGAGGTCGCCCGCACCGGTCTTGCGTCCGTTTGGCGCGACGTCGGGCGAGGTCACCACCGGCATGGTCGCCCGCATGATCTGCGGGCGACCGAACGCCTTGTGCGGCAAGATGGCGCGCAGCATGAAAGCGTTGGAGTCCTTGTCGTCGAGACCGTCGTAGGCGCCGACGTATTGGTCATGCAAATTGAAGCCGAAGATCGGCTGAAGAGGATTGTTTGCGGATTTGACATCGTCGCCGCTCACCTGCGCGCATGCCGGACCATGCATGCTCGCGGCGATCAGCGCCAGACATGCCACGCGGGAAAGTGCCTGCCATCGGACCATCGGAATCTCCTTGTCATGAACGTATCGCCCGGAACCACCAAGCCTCGTTCATCGGCGGGCATCCCGCGGACCGGAATGACCGCCCTTTCTCCACAAGAAGAATCGACCGCGCAATCGCCGCATTCGTCGCGTATTCCGGAGGAATCGTCGAACCTGCGCGAATGCGCGCGATGAACGTTCAACGAACGCGTGCGGCGGATTCGGGGCCGCGCATGATGTCGGCGCCTGCCTCACGATTGACCTGATCGCACGCAATGCGCGGCGCGGTGCGATCACGACAAAGACATATCCGAGGCAAGACCGTCCTCGCGCAGGAGGAATCGAAGAATGCCCGCCCAAGGATTGCCTGAACAACACCCGAAGATCCTGGCCGGCGACTCCGGCTCACCCACGCTGTCGCGCAAAGCGACCTAGCCGTAGCGCTGGCCGGCAACCACCGCCAGGCCGCAGCCCACGCTGCCGTACAGATCACCTTCCACCGCACGCGCAGCAGGGAAACGCTGCGCCAGCCCCTGACGCAATGCCGGCACGGCCGACGACCCGCCGGTGAAGAAAAGCGTGTCGATGCGCGAAGGTGCCACGCCCGCCTGCGCCAGACACGTTTCCGCGGCAACGCCGATGCGTTCTATCTCGCCTGCGATCGCCGCTTCGAACTCGCCGCGCTTGAGTGCGATGCGCAAGCCGTCTTCGGCTTCGTCGAGCGCCAGCGTGCTGAGGTCCGCCGCGGAAAGATCGATCTTGCCGGCTTCGACCTGCATCGCCAGTTGATGACCGGCCTGCTTGCGGATGACATTGAGCAGTCGCTCGAAGCGACGCGGTTCGGCCAGGTTGCGGGCGATTTCCTGGAACCCCGACCACACCTTGCCCTGGTAGGCCTGATTGATGGTGTGCCAGGTTGCCAGCAGGTAATAGACACTGTTGGGAATCGGTGCGCCGTTGCGGAGCGTGTCGCCCAGCCCGAGTTCGGGCATCACGCAGGCCAGCGAAAGACGCTTGTCGAAATCCGTGCCACCGATGTGCACGCCGGTGTTGCCCAGCAGGTCCGCCGAACGATCCGCCAATGCGCGACGCTCGGGCGACAGGCGAACCAATGAGAAATCCGATGTGCCGCCGCCGATGTCGACGATCAGCACGAGCTCTTCGCGCGTGATGTCCTGCTCATACGCGTGCGCCGCCGCGATGGGCTCGAACTGAAAGCTGACCTCGGCAAAACCCAGTCCGCGGACGATTTGTTCGAGCGTGTCCTGCGCCAGGCGATCGGCCGCGTCGTCCTCATCGACGAAGCGCACCGGGCGCCCGACGACGACCGCATCGCACGCATGACCACACGCGGCTTCGGTACGGTGCTTGATGGTGCCGATGAAGTCACCGACCAGCGCACGGAATGGCAACAAACGCCCGCCGATCTCGGTGCCGGCTTCCATCAGGCCGCTGCCGAGCAGGCTCTTCATCGACCGCATCAGCCGCCCCTCGTAACCTTCCAGGTACTCGGCGATGGCCGCGCGGCCGTAGGTCTGCCGCTCTTCGTCGAGGTTGAAGAACACGGCAGAGGGCAGCGTGGGCCTGCCGTCTTCCAGCGCGATCAGGCGCGGCCCATCGGGCGTGTGAACGGCGGCGGTGGAGTTGGAGGTACCGAAGTCGATACCGCAGGCGGCTATGCTCATGAGACGGCTGCGAGGGAGCGGAAGGCCGTGCAGCGTACGGGCAGGTGGCACGACGGTCAATTGCCGGCCGGTGCGTCCGCTCATTGCACAGGTTCGTGCACGGCGTCACGCCGGCGCGATGGTCAGGCTCCGGGGCGTTATCTAATATGCCTTGGAAAGCCCCGACAACGAGAACTCTCAAAAGCCGCGCCGCCATGACGACCGCCTCGCCCGACCCGACAAGCCCCGACTACAAGACCTTGCTCGAATCGACACGCGCGATCCCGTGGAAGATCGACTGGCGCAGCATGCAGTTCGCTTACATCGGCCCGCAGATCGAGCCGCTGCTCGGCTGGACCACCGATAGCTGGGTCAGCGCACAGGACTGGGCCGAGCGCATCCATCCGGAAGACCGCGAACGCGTGGTCAACTTCTGCATCTCGCAATCGAAGGCCGGCGTCGACCACGAAGCAGACTACCGCGCACTTACGCGCGACGGCACCTACGTGTGGATACGCGACGTGGTGCACGTGCTGCGCGACGCAGCGGGCGAGGTCGAAGCGCTGGTCGGATTCATGTTCGACATCTCCGAGCGCAAGCGCACCGAAGAAGAACTCATCACGCTGCAGAAAAAGCTCGAAGAGTTCTCGTTCAAGGATGGGCTCACGGGCGTGGCCAACCGACGCATGTTCGATTCGATCCTCGAACAGGAATGGGGCCAGGCGCGACGCACGGGACAACCGCTCTCCGCGATCCTGCTCGACATCGACTACTTCAAGCAATACAACGATCACTACGGCCACCTGCAGGGCGACGAATGCCTCAAGCGCGTCGCCAGGGCGCTGTCGCGCGCAGCGACCCGATCGCGCGATTTTCTGGCCCGCTTTGGTGGGGAGGAGTTCGTCTTCATACTGCCGGAAACACCTGCGCAGGCCGCGCAGAAAATTGCCGAACGCTGTCGCGATCTCATCTTCAAGGAGCAGATCGCGCACGCGTCATCCCCGGTCAGCCAGATACTGACCATCAGCCTCGGCGTGGGCACGCACACGCCGGGACACGAAGACAACGCCGCCGACTTCATCGAAACGGTGGATCGCCGTCTGTATCGCGCCAAGCAGTTCGGCCGCAATCGCATCGCCAACGGCGAAGGCTGAGGCATCGCCCAACGACAACGGGCGCTCGCAAGCGCCCGTTGTTTCCTGCGCGACGCTCCGCTGATTACTTGGCGCTCAGCTCAGGTGCCAGCGGGCTGGCAACGCGGTCGCCCGTCGTCTTCTGCCAGCCATAGGCCAGCTTGAACAGCGTCGGTTCAGCAAATGCACGGCCGAGAATTTCGAAGCCCACCGGCTCGACCGAACTCGACGTGTCCGTGGCCTTTACGAAACCAGCGGGAATCGCCATCGCCGGAAAACCGGTGAAGGGGCTCAGGCGGTTGTTGCTGCCCGAGTTCACGCTGGTGCCGTTGAATCCCTGCAGCACCGGGTAGATCAGCACGTCATACGCGGCACCCTTGCTCACGCCGGTGGCAAAGTCCTTGTTGTCCAGCGCAGCCGTCACGCGCGGGATGACGTATTCGTCACGCGGTTTGAGGTTCTTCTGATAGGTGGCGTTGGCTTCCTTGTTGGTGCCATTGGTGACGTAGCTGTTGAAGCCCGACGAACGCGTCGGCTCCAGGGTGACCAGCGCGGTCGCCACGTCTTCCGTCGTGCGCAGGTGATTGTCCAGCGACGAGGGCCACGAGCCGAGATACGAGGTCAGGTCGTCACGGAACTCAAAGGACGACAGCGACGAGTACGTGCCGAGGATCGTCGTGCGGTCGGAGATGTCGACGTCTTCCACGGTGGCGCCCGCAGCGCGCATCTTGTCGAGCGCGGCATTGAGCGTATCGATGAAGCCCTGGTTGGCAGCCGTTGCCGTCGGGAACATGCCGCGCACCACGCCGATGCGTGCGCCCTTCAAGCCGTCGGCCTTGAGCGCTGTGAGGTAGCTCGCCGGCGCACCGATCATGGTGTTGTAGGCAGCGGCACTGGCAACCAGCGGAGCGTCCCAAGCCTTGTCGGTGCGCTGGCCGCTGTGCGCGGTGCCGTCGAAGCCGACCATGGCGTCCATCACCAGCGCGCAATCCTGCACCTGGCGGCACAGCGGGCCGGCGGTGTCCTGACCGTGCGCCAGCGGCACGATGCCGTCCTGCGACAACAGGCGCAGCGTGGGGCGCAGGCCGTACAGGCCTTCCACCGCCGACGGCACTCGTACCGAACCGCCCGTGTCGGACCCCAGCCCCAGCATCGCAAAGCTGGCCGCGATCGCCGTGCCGGTACCTGACGATGAACCGCCCGCACTGTTGCCCGGGATGTACGCGTTCTTGGTCTTGCCGCCGACGGAAGAGCTGCCGGTAAAGCCGAATGCGAACTCATCGAGGTTGGCTTTGCCAATGATGATGCCGCCTGCATCGCGGATGCGCTTGATGACGAACGCATCGTCGGGCGGCTGGTTATTGGCCAGCGCCAGCGAACCGGCGGTGGTCTTCATGTCGTAGGTGTCGAAGTTGTCCTTGGCCAGCACCGGCACGCAGTGCATCGGGCCGACCATCTTGCCGGTGCTGAAGAACTGCTTGTCGAGCTCATCGGCACGGGCCAGCGCAGCCGCAGCGTTGGTGGCGATGACAGCGTGCAGCGCCGGACTCGACGGATAGTTGGGCGAGGGCTCGGCGTCATACGCGGCAATGCGTTCGAGATAGCCCTGCACGATGTCGTGGCAAGAGACGTCACCGTTCTTCATCGCGGTCTGAAAGCCATCGACGGTGGCCTCGACCAGCGCAAAAGGCTTGCGATCGGTCTTGAGCGTAACCGGATGAGGCGCATCGGCGTCGTTCGATGCGTCGCTGCCGTTGTCGCTGCCGCACGCGGCGAGCACCGCGCAGAAAATCAGGCTGAGGGAAAGACGGGCGCCACGGGGAAAGCTGCTTGCAGAGAGAGGGGTCATTGTCGTTGCTATCCGTGTTGAGGGGAGACAGGTACTGCGGCTCCCTCATTGCAACGACCATGCCCGGAAGGGCGTTTACGGATGACAGTAAGCGCCGATGATGACCATGCGTGTTTTCGTATAACGACTGGTCGGCATGCGAATCGCACATGCCATTGGCATTTGTCTTGAGAATACGGCGCTCAAGCGGACGATCGTTGTCGTCCGGCCGCAAGGTGCGGAATCGATGACGATACAAGGGCTTGCCGGGCAATCCGCATGGCATGGAATTGGCACCCGCATGTAGCCATCGAAAGGATCGGCGCCAATGTCCGATGCGACGCGCATGACGGCCCCCTGCACTTCTGCGCCGTATGCAGCGTCATGCGAGGCAACGACTCCGCTACGCTTCGTCGCACGCCACTGGCCCGATCGCGGTGCGCCACCGCGCCACATTGGCGCACGCGATGTGCCGCGGCTCAATAGCGCATTTCGATATCGACGCGCTGCCCGGCATGGTCGGTGGCGACAGCACTGTCGTCGAACGCAGGCGGACCGATCACCTTCGGATTGTTCGACAGGCCATACCCTTCGATGGGGAACATGCCCAGCCGCAGATCGAGCTTGTCGTTGCCGTTTTCGTCGTGATAGGCCATCACAGCGTAGCGGCCGGGCGGCAGATCATCGACCTTGATCACCATCCGGCCCGTGCGCGCGGGCAACGTGATCACCTTGAGCGCCTGCGCTTCCTTACGGAAGCTCGCCGGATCGCGGTAGATGCCCACACGCAGGTTGCCCTCGGCCGAGCGCAACGGACCGATGGCGATTTCAAAAGGCGCCGCCTGCGCCATCTCGGTCGGCGCCGCACCTGCAAGCAAGCCCGCCGCCGCGACGCAGGCGGCCACGCGCCGCGTAACCCGACGAAGAAACATGGAAGTCATGGAATATCGAAAGATTGGACGTCGGCAGCCATTGTCGGCCAAAGCACCGAACGGACGGCGTGTCCATGGGCAGTGCGTGACGAAGTTCAGATTTTTCTCAACTATCTGAGAACATCCTGACGCCGCTCCACTCGCCGAAACGGTGGCGGATGCTACAAAGAATGCTGATGCGCCCCACAAAGCATCGACTCCCCTTACGAATTGGATATCTATAAATATGGAACCCAGGATCGTCACCTTCGGCGAAGTGTTGCTTCGCCTCACGCCGCCCGGCTATCTCAAACTGTCGCAGACCAATACCTTTGAAGCCACCTTTGGCGGCAGCGAAACCAACTGCGCCGTGTCGCTGGCGCACTTCGGCCTGGCGACGGAACTCGTCACGCGCCTGCCGCGCAACGACATTGCCGAAGCCTGCCTGATGGAGCTGCGCTCGCACGGCATCCGCGTCGATAACGTCGCGCGCGGCGGCGATCGGCTGGGCTTGTATTACTTCGAGAATGCCGCGGCACAGCGCGTGTCGAAGGTCGTCTACGACCGCGCCAACTCGTCGTTCTCGTCGCTGCGCCCGGAAATGATCGATTGGGAAAAGGTCTTTGAAGGCGCAACGTGGTTCCATTGGTCCGGCATCGGCCCGGGCCTGTCGCAGGACGCGGCCGACACCACGCTGGCGGCCGTCAAGGCGGCCAAGCGGCTGGGCCTGACGGTGTCGTGCGACCTCAACTACCGCAAGACGCTGTGGCAATACGGTAAGTCGGCACAGGAAATCATGCAGCCGCTGCTCGAGCAATGCGACGTGCTGTTCGGCACGGGCAGCGAATACAAGGTGGTGTTCGGCGGCGAGCCGGTGCCGTACAAAGTGCGCGACACCGAGGAAGCCATCGACCTGCCGGCCTACGAGACCTTCTTCAGGCACGTGCAGTCCGCGCTGCCGGCGGGCAAGAAGCTGTTCGTCGCCCTGCGCAACACGCTGGACGCCAACCATCACATCCTCACCGGCCTGATGTACGCCGACGGCAAGCTCACGCGCGGCCATACTTACGGCATCCAGCACGTGGTCGACAGCGTCGGTGTGGGCGACGCCTTCGTCGCCGGCATCATCTACGGGCTCATCAATTACCCGGACAACGACGCCGCCGCGCTGGAATTCTCCATCGCCGCCGCAACGCTCAAGAACACCATCTACGGTGACTTCAACCTCGTCAGCGCCGATGAAGTAAAGACCCTCATGAAGAACGAGGGCTCGGAGAACATCGCCCGCTGACGGCGGCACCGCGCGCCTCTGCCTATGATGAAGTGATCCGCCAACCCGGCGGATCACCCGAACATCAAGAATCAGGAGGCGCGTATGTCACATACCTACAAGCTCGTCGACATCGTCGGCACCTCGCCCGACAGTTGCGACGCCGCCATCCGCAACGCCATCGCGAAAGCAGCCGAAACCATCGAGCATATCGATTGGTTCGAAGTGGTCGAAACGCGCGGCCATGTGGTCGACGGCAAGGTCGCACACTTCCAGGTCACGCTGAAGATCGGCTTCCGCGTGAAGTGATGCGAATGCGTTCCAGCGCGCGGCTGCGCGGGTCGTCTCGATGTGCGGCGGATGCGGATCGTCAGAACATGATGGGCAGTCGCACCGTGAGTTGCAGATCCTGCGAATCGCTGGTCAAGCCGGCACCGAGCGAGATATTCAGCGTGGTGGCGCTGGTCAGGCGATACGAAAAGCCCAGCAGCAGGCTGGCCAACTGCACGCGCACCGATGCGGGCGCCGCCTGGCCATTTTGCTTGAGCCTGCCGACGGACTGCTGGTCATAGCCGATCGAAAACGAAGCGCGCTCATTGATCGACATGCCCATGCCGAAGCCGAACTCCCAGATGGCGCCCGGCTGCACGGAGCCGATCTCTTCCCACCCGGTGTCGGTCTTGGCTTGCACGTTGTTGCGCTTGAAGCTGTATTGGTAGCTGAGGTTGGCGAAGAATACCGCGGGGTCGGACGGGTACAGGACGGTCAGCGTCGGCTGCAGCGAATAGAAGCCGGTGCCGGTAGGCAGTTCAGTCTGCAGGCCGGTGCCGCGCCCGCCGGGCAGCGTGCGATTGGTTTCGACTTCGAACGGGTCCTTGCCGGTGCGGCTCTTGAAGCGCAGCGAGCCGATGTAGAACGGCTTGTCGATGCCACCGTTGTTGAACTGGTAGCGGCCGACCACCTCCACGTCGCCGATGCCCTTGCCGTTGGCATCGAACACGCTGTCGACGGCGGAGCCCTGGAACACCTCGCGGCTGACCGATGAATCGAACCGGTACACGTACGGAATGCGCGCTTCCATTTCGAAGCGATTGGTGAATCCGCGCCGCACCGTGAATGCCCCGATCATGGTGTTGCGCTTGACCTCGCGGACGTCGATGAGCCCGATCAGGATCGCCGGTATCACCGTGTAGCCCACCAGCGCGATGCGGTTGCTGGAAGCATACGAGTACTCGTACGACGGTTCGACCACCCACTTGCCCTTGGGCGTAAGGACGCCGGGGCCCTCGAAGATCGGAGCCACTGCCGGTGGCGCGACGTAGTCATCGGCGGACGCGGTCTGCGCGGGCGGCGGCGTACCGGTGCGCTGTGGCGCGGGCGCCTGCGCCTGCTGCGCGTTGGTGTTCTGCCCTGACTGCGCCGTTGCGGCACCGGCCGCAGCACCAGCCGCGGCGGCAGGTGCCGCCGAAGGTGCCGCCGCGCGCTGCGGTTGTGGTGTGGCCTGCTGGGCGGGCGATGGCTGTGCAACAGCGGGCTTGGCTCCGCCGCTGGCGGCGTCGATCTGCTGACGCAGGCGCGACAGTTCCTGCTCCTGGCGCTGGATGTCCTGCTTGAGCTTTTCGATCAGTTGCTGTTGCTCGGTCAGCCGTCCGCGCAATTCGTCGAGCGACGGCCCGGCCGCCGGTGGATCGGCGGCAACGGCACCGAATGACGCCGACACGGCAAGCGCCGCGGCCGACAACCGGCACAAGGCGACCCCGCTTGACTCCATGCATTGCGCATTACGCATCGATCCTGCCTCCGGCGCGTCGCCGCGCATCAGATGATGATCTTCAGCTTTTCGATGAGGCGATACAGCGTCACGCGCGACACGCCAAGCTGCCGCGCAACGGCCGACATGTTGTATTGATGCTTCTGCAAACTCGACTCGATGAACTCCTTCTCCACGCTCGCGCGCACCTCGTCGAGCGTGCGCACGGTAGTGCCCGCCGAAGTCTCATCGGCCAGCCCCATGTCGGCCGCCGTGATCAGACGGTGGTCGCTCATGATCATGGCGTGCTGCACGCGGTTGATGAGTTCGCGCACGTTGCCGGGCCAGCCGTGCGATGCCATCGCCAGCAGCGCCTCGCGCGAAAATCCGCGTACCTGAGGGCTTTTCTGGTCGCTGTTGCGCGCAAACACTTCATTGGCGATCAGCACAACGTCGCCTGCGCGTTCGCGCAGCGGCGGCACCTTCACGTGGACCACGTTGAGGCGGTAGTACAGGTCTTCGCGAAAGCGCCCCTCTTCCATCGCCTGTCGCAGATCGACGTGCGTGGCCGCAATCACGCGCGCGTTGACGCGCACATGTTCGGTGGCGCCGACACGCACGATCGTCTTCTCCTGCAGGAAGCGCAGCAGGCTCGCCTGCATGTCCAGCGGCAGATCGCCGATCTCGTCCAGGAACAGCACGCCGCCGTCGGCCGCTTCGATGTTGCCGATCTTGCGCTGGTGAGCGCCGGTGAACGCGCCGCGCTCGTAGCCGAACAGTTCCGCATGGATGAGGTTCGGCGGGATGGCGCCGCAGTTCATCGCGATGAACGGACCGCCAGCGCGCCGCGAGTGCTGGTGAATGGCGCGCGCCACGAGCTCCTTGCCAACGCCCGACTCACCGCCGATGAGCACCGGTGCATCCACCGCCACGATCTTGTCGATCTGCCGATACAGCGCCTGCATGACGGGGCTGTTGCCCACCATCTGGTAGCGCTCGACGGGCGCCGCGGCGGCATCAGCCACCCACATCATGGCCTTGCCCCAGGCATGCCCGAGCGTCAGCAGAAGACGGTCGCGGTCGATCGGCAGTGAATGGAAGTCGTGGAAGTTGCGCAGCGTGGTCGTGCCGATCATGCCGTTGTGGACCATGTCGCGTTCGACGACGGCGATCCATTCGATGTCATGCCGGGCGGTGAGCAATTCGAGTTCATCGTGCGGCCAGACGTGCGAGCGATCGAACACCACGATGCCCACTGGCGGCGCGCGCGCCGTGCGCATGGCATCGAGCGAGGCGTGGACGTGGAAGGACCACTCCGGCCGGGCCATGTCTCCGATCTGTCTGGCAATGGCGCCGCGGTGATCCAGCAGGACGCCTTGTCGTTGTGCCATGTCGCAGCCCACCTCTGCGGCAATGAAAAATCGCCACGCACGGCGCAAACCGCTCCGTCCGTTCGCATGACAACGACGGCGTTGGGGATTGGGTGCGGAACGAGCCCGGAGCGTGGCCGCTTTTTGTGATTCAAGGCCACCTAAGCGCCGTCCGGTGCCGCGGCGCACGCTGTAGCATGCTGCACTCTAGCCGGGGGCAAATGAAACGCAACCTCGAAGTACCCTTCGGTCGTACGGATTTTCCCGTAAGGACGCGTGAAGTGTCGGATAGCTTTACAGCAGATATGACAGTTGATTTGTGTGCATCGTAAAAATGGGGGATGCACAAGGTCTTGCGGTGTCCGGCGCGGCGCCCCGTCCCGCGCTGGACTGCGATCCGATCAGCGCGCGCTGCCGGCCGCGAGCTGGGTGTCGGCCGGACGGCGGTCGTCGCTCACAGCCGTGGGCGACCATCCTCCACCGATGGCCCGGATGAGGTCGACCGCGCTGCGGGCACGCTCACCATCGAGCAGCACGGAGACGCGCTTCTGGGTCAGCACGCTACGGTCGGCGTCGATCACGTCGAGATAGCTGATCGAGCCTTCCCGGTACTGGAAGTGCGACAACTGCGCCGCGCGTGACGATGCGTTGACAGCCGTATCCTGCGCCTCGGTCTGGTCGGCCAGGATGCGCAGGTTGGCCAGGCTGTCTTCGACCTCGCGGAACGCGTTGAGCACGGTCTGGCGATAACGGGCGACGTCCTCTTCGTACACGGCATGCGCGCGATCGACACCGGCTTGCCGGCGCCCACCGTCGAAGATCGGCATCGACAGCATGGCACCCGCGATGGGCCCGATAAGGAAGGCGCGGGACGACCATTCGAATAGATCGGACAACTGGGCCGATTCATACCCGGCGGCCCCGGTGATGACGAGGCTGGGGAAGAACGCCGAGCGTGCCACGCCGATGCGTGCATTGGCGGCAGCCATCGCCCGTTCAGCCGCCGCGATGTCGGGACGGCGTTCGAGCAGGGCCGAGGGCAAGCCCGCCGGCACGATGACGGAGACCCTTGCGAGCGGTTGCGCCGGGAGCGAGAACGCCGCGGGCGCGCTGCCCAGCAGCGTCGCCACGGCGTGCTCGGCCGCTGCACGACGGCGCGCGATGCTCATCGACTCGGACTGCGCCGAAGCCAGTTCGGTACGCGCCCGCGCCACATCGAGTTCGCTGATGTCGCCTTCGTCGAAGCGACGCTGTACGAGCTTGAGCGTCTGCTCACGCAACGCCACCGTACCGACGTAGATTTCCTGTTCGGCATCGAGCTGACGGACCAGGAAGTACGCCTGCGCCACGTCGGCCTGCAGAGCGAGCCGCACCGATTCGAACAGTGCTTCGCTCTGCGCGCTGTCGGCCTGCGCTGCGCTGACGCTGTTGGCGACCCTGCCGAACAGGTCGACCTCATAACCGATACCGATCTGCGCGCGCCACGTCGTCGACGGGCCGGCGGCATCGGCGGGCGCCACGCCTTGCGCTACAGCGGAATCGCGTTGCCGCGTCGGCCCGAAGGCCGCGTTGACCTGCGGGAACTGCTCGGAGCGTGCAGTGCCGAGCAAGGCGCGCGACTGTGCAACGCGGGCGGCGGCGGCGCGCAGATCCTGGTTGGCGGCCAGCGCCTGGTCTTCGAGCGCGTTGAGGGTGGCATCGCCGAAGATCGTCCACCATTGGCCGCGCGCAATCGCTTCGGACGGTTGCGCGACTTTCCATTTGCCCTGCTGTGCGGGGTCGAGCGCTTCCTTGAAGGTGGCCGGCGCGGAGACGTCCGGACGCTCGTAGGTCGGCGCCAGCGAGCATCCGGCCATCACCAGCAGACTCGCCAACAGGAGCGGGATGCGCGGAATGCGCCGTTTGAGCATGGTTCTATGTGTCATGTGCGGTTCATCCTTCGATGGCCTGCGGCAGCGTCGCAGGCGCGGCATGCGGGCTGGCGGTGTGCAACTGGCGGCCACGCCCGAGCGAGCGCAGCAGCACGTAGAACACCGGGGTGAGGAACAGGCCGAACAGCGTCACGCCCAGCATGCCGAAGAACACCGCCACGCCCATTGCATGCCGCATCTCGGCGCCTGCGCCGGTGGACGTCACCAGCGGAATCACGCCCATGATGAAAGCGATCGAGGTCATCAGGATCGGTCTCAGCCGCAGGCGACTGGCCTGGATCGCGGCCTGCACGGGCGTCGCGCCCTGCAGTTCCAGTTCGCGGGCGAACTCGACGATCAGGATGGCGTTCTTCGACGCGAGCCCCACCAGCACCATCAGGCCGATCTGCGTGAAGATGTTGTTGTCTCCCCGTGTGACCCACACGCCGGCCAGCGCGGCAAGAATGCTCATCGGCACGATGAGGATCACCGCCAGCGGCAGCGTCAGGCTTTCGTACAGCGCGGCAAGCACCAGGAACACCAGCAGCACGCTGATCGGGAACACCCAGATGCCAGCGTTGCCCGCCAGAATCTTTTGATACGTGAGGTCCGTCCATTCGAACTTGATGCCGCGCGGCAGCACCTGTGCAGCGATGCGCTCGGCGGCCTTTTCCGCCTGGTCCGACGAATACCCGGGCGCCGGCCCGCCATTGATGTCGGCGGCGGTATAGCCGTTGTAGCGCACGACCATCTCCGGTCCGTACGTGGGATTGACGGTGACCAGCGATGACAGCGGCACCATCTCCCCCGCGGCGTTGCGCGTCTTCAGTTGCAGGATGTCCTCGGGCCGCGCGCGGTATGGCGCGTCGGCCTGCGCACGCACCTGGTACACGCGTCCGAACTGGTTGAAGTCATTCACGTACAGTGATCCCAGGTAGATCTGCATGGTCTCGAATACGTCGGTCACCGACACGCCCAGTTGCTTGGCCTTGACGCGATCGAGATCGACATTGAGCTGCGGCACGTTGATCTGGTAGGCCGAGAAGGTCGGCCCCAGTTCGCGTGTCGTGGCTGCGGCCTGCACGAACGCCTGCGCGGCCTTGTCGAGTTCGGCGTAGCCGAGCCCGGCGCGATCCTCGATCTGCAGCTTGAAGCCGCCCATGGTCCCGAGCCCCATCACTGGCGGCGGCGGGAAGACGGCGATGAACGAATCCTTGATCGCGCCGTATTTCTGGTTGAGCGAGTTGGCGATCGCGCCGGCAGACAGCGCTTTGCCGCGGCGCTCCTTGAATGGCTTGAGCGTGACGAAGACGATGCCCGCGCTCGAACTATTGGTGAAGCCGTTGATCGACAGGCCGGGGAATGCCACGGCACTTTCGATACCCGGCTCCTTGAGCGCGATGTCGGTCATGCGCCGGATGACGTTTTCCGTACGGTCGAGCGATGCGCCGTTGGGCAATTGCGCAAAGCTGATGAGGTACTGCTTGTCCTGTGCCGGCACGAAGCCGCCCGGCACCACGTAGGCCACCAGTGCCGTCAGCCCCAGCAATACTGCGTAGACCCCGAAGGCCGAAGCCTTGTGCGTGATGACGCGCGACACCCCGATGGAATAGTCGTGCGAAGCGCGGCCGAAGATCGCGTTGAAGCGCGCGAAAAATCCACCGAGCACACGGTTCATGACACGCGTGAGCCAATCAGGTGGCGCATCGTGCGATCGCAGCAGCATCGCCGCCAGCGCGGGCGACAGGGTCAGCGAGTTGAAGGCCGAGATCACCGTCGAGATGGCGATGGTCATGGCGAACTGCTTGTAGAACTGGCCCGACAGGCCGGTCATGAATGCCAGCGGCACGAACACTGCCACCAGGGTGAGGGCGATGGCGATGATCGGCCCGCTCACTTCCTGCATGGCGCGATAGGTGGCGTCGCGCGGACTGAGGCCGGCGGCGATGTTGCGCTCCACGTTTTCGACCACCACGATGGCGTCATCGACGACGATGCCGATGGCGAGCACCATGCCGAACAATGACAGCGCGTTGATCGAATAGCCGAAGCCCAGCATCAGCGAGAAGGTGCCGATGATCGATACCGGCACCGCCAGCAGCGGAATGAGCGAGGCGCGCCAGCTCTGCAGGAACACGATCACCACCAGCACCACCAGCGCGATGGCTTCGAGCAGCGTATGGACGACCGCCTCGATACTGGCGCGTACGAACTGCGTGGGGTCATACACGATGCGGTATTCGACGCCCGGCGGAAAGTCCGCCGACAGTTCCTTCATCGCCGCGCGCACCTGGTCCGACACCGACAGTGCATTGGCCCCCGGCGACTGCATGATGCCCAGCGCCACGGCCGGCTTGTTGTCGAGCAGCGAGCGCAGGCCGTATTCGGCGGCGGCCAGTTCCACGCGCGCCACGTCGCCAAGATGGGTGACGCCGCCGTCGACGGATGACTTCAGGATGATGCCTTCGAAGTCGGACACACTCTTGAGCCGCCCTTGCGCATTGACCGATAGTTGCAGCGGCACGCCCGGCAGCGTGGGCGAAGCACCGATCACGCCAGCGGCCACCTGCACGTTCTGTTCGCGGATGGCATGCACCACATCGCCGGCCGTCAGCCCGCGCTGCGCGACCTTCTGCGGGTCGAGCCACACGCGCATCGAATAATTGCCCGCGCCCCACAACTGCACGTCGCCCACGCCGGAGATGCGCGCCAGGCGATCCTTGACGTTGAGCACCGCGTAGTTGCGCAGGTAGGTGATGTCATAGCGGTCGTTCGGCGAGATGAGGTGCACCACCATGGTCAGCGTGGGCGAACTCTTGATGGTGGTGACGCCCAGGCGCTGCACGTCGTCCGGCAAACGCGGCAGCGCCTGTGAGACACGGTTCTGCACCAGTTGCTGCGCTTTGTCCGGATCGACGCCGAGCTTGAAGTTGACGGTGAGCGTGAGGTTGCCGTCGCTGTTGGCCTGCGACTGCATGTAGAGCATGTCTTCGACGCCGTTGATCGACTCTTCCAGCGGCGATGCGACCGCTTCGGCGATCACCTTGGGATTGGCGCCCGGATATTGCGCGTGCACCACGACCGAAGGCGGCACGACTTCCGGGTATTCGGAGATCGGCAACTGGAATACCGACAACAGACCTGCGAGCAGGATCAGTATCGACAGCACGCCGGCAAAGATCGGCCGGTCGATGAAAAAGCGGGAAATGTTCATGGCATCCCCCCGTTCAGTTCGAAGCGCGGATGATCTTGCCGGCGGCCGGCTGCGGCTGACCTCCGCTGGCCGCGTCGCTCATCGAAACATCGTGCGGCGACACGGGCTCGCCCGGTCGCGTGCGTTGCAGTCCGTTCACAACGATGCGCTCGCCCGGATTGAGACCCGCCTCGACCACGCGCATGTCGCCCTGCGTGGCACCCAGGTGGACTTCGCGGTAGTTGGCGCGATTGCTGCCATCCACCACCAGCACGAAGCGCTTGTCCTGATCGGTGCCGATGGCCTTCTCGTCGATCAGCACGGCGTCGCGCGGCGCTCCGCCGCCAAGACGGATGCGCGCATACAGGCCGGGTACGAGCATGCCGTCCGGGTTGTCGAATTCGGCGCGCACGCGGATCGTGCCCGACGACGTGTCGAGCCGGTTGTCGACCGAACTGATGCGCCCCTGGCGCGAGTAGCCCTCTTCGTTCGCCAGCCCGAGGTACACCGGCACCTGTCGTTCGGTCTGCGCACGCCCCGGGTTGATGTACTTGAGGAAGCTCTGCTCGTCGACGTCGAACGATGCATACATATGCGCCACGCTGACCACCGTGGTCAGCGGCGCCGACGATGCGCCGGCCGCGACCACGTTGCCGACGGTGACTTCTGCCCGCGAAACGCGGCCCGCCACGGGCGCCGTGATGCGGGTGTATTCGAGATTGAGCCGGGCCGCTTCGAGTGCGGCCTGCGCGGCCTGCAAGTTGGCGGACGCTTCGCGCGCGGCGTTCTGCTTTTCTTCGAAGTCGCGGCGCGCAATGGCGTTTTCGGTCAGCAGCCGCTGGCCGCGCGCCAGGTCGCTGGCGGTGTAGGCGGCGCGAGCTTCGGCGGCCGCCAACTGGGCGCGCGCACGGTCGACCTCGGCCGCATATGGCCGCGGATCGATGGTGAACAGCAGGTCCCCCTTGGCGACCCGTGCCCCGTCCTTGAAGTGCACGGCAGTCAGCGTGCCCGATACAAGTGGGCGAATCTCTACGCGGTCGACGGCTTCGAGCCGCCCGGAATAGCTTTGCCAGTCGGTGATGCTGCGCGTCACCACGGTGGCGACATCGACGGCGGCCGCGGGCGGCCCGGCAGGCGCGACGCTCTTGCCGGCATCGGCATGAACGCCCAGCGCAAACAGACCACCGGCGACGAGGATGACGGGTACGGCGGTGGCGATGAGGGCGAAACGGGTACGGGACATGGGCATGATGGTTCCCCTGGGGTTTATGGGATTGCGACGCGGCGCCGGCGGGCGCCATCCCTCGGCGGTGTTCAGCCCCGCCAACACGCAGCCAGCCGCACGGCACGAACGGCCGGATGCAGAAAGACGCGGCGGACAGCGGGTTGTGCGGACACGGGGCAGAGGCCTGTTGTTGTCGGGATGCAGTGCATCATGAATGTTTGCCCGGTCGGGATAAACAGGCTTGGCGCGGCAATACTGTTTGTCTATTCCGAACAATCAGGTCTAGACTGCGCACTACGGTATTTGCCGCATCACAGATCGATCGGGAGGTCGTATGGATCGCTTCCAGGCCATGCAGGTCTTTACGCGCGTCGTGGACGCCAACAGCTTCACGCAGGCCGCCGACAGCCTCGGCTTGCCGCGTACGACGGTCACCACGACCATCCAGAACCTGGAAAAGCATCTCCAGGTGCGGCTTCTCAATCGCACCACGCGCAAGCTCTCGCTGACCACGGATGGCGCGGCGTACTACGAGCGCTGCCAGCGTATCCTGGCCGATCTCGAAGACGCCGAGGCAGCCTTCCGCGACGTGGCTCGCGTGCCACGCGGACGGCTGCGCATCGATGTGCCGCCATCGATCGGGCGCCGTATCCTGATTCCTAGCCTGTGCGACTTCCACAGCCGCAATCCGGAGGTCGAACTGGTGATCGGCATGAGCGATCGCCCGGTCGACATGGTCCGCGAGGCGGTGGATTGCGTGATCCGCGTCGGCGATTTGCAGGACTCATCACTGGTGGCGCGTCGCATCGGCACCTTCCAGTGCCTGACCTGCGCCGCTCCTGCCTACCTTGAACGCTTCGGCGAGCCGCGCGACCTGGAAGACCTGCAGCTCAACCACCATTCGGTGCACTACTTTTCGGGGCGGACGGGGCGCACGATCGAATGGGAGTTCGTGGTCGATGGCGAAAGCACCGAGGTGAAGATGCGCGGCTGCGTGTCGGTGAACGACGCCGACGCCTACCTGACCTGTGGACTGCAGGGATTCGGGCTGATCCAGGCGCCCGGCTACATGGTGATGGAACACCTCGCCTCCGGCGCCCTCAAGCGCGTGCTGGCCAGTCTGCAGCCTTCGCCGATGCCGATCTCGGTGGTCTACCAGCACAACCGCCATCTGTCGCCCAAGGTGCGGGCGTTCGTGGATTGGGTCGCCGAACTGTTCAGCGGTTGCCCTCTGCTTTCCGGCTGCCGGCCGGACATCGACTGCAACGCGGCGGGCCGCCCGGGCCCGAATACGCTGCGCTCGGTCATCGAAGAGGAATACAAGCTGGCCGAGGCGATGTTCTGAACACGGGCACGGCCCACAAACGAGGACGCCCCCGCTCCGCACAAGGCAGAAAGGGGGCGTATGGAGGAAAAACATCCGGGACGAATTGCACGGCCCGTTGAGCATCGTCGGCGAACAGCGCAACAAGTGTTGTGAGCTGACACAAGTGCGCGCGGCAACAGGAATTTTCCTCCTCGCGCGGTACTGCAATGACCGGTGACACGAGCGACTGGAGGCGGTGATGCTCCATGTCGCCAACGACGACCTTCGGTCGCGGAGAAGTCGCCGTCACACGCAAGGTCTATGCCATAATTTGGCGCAATCACTACGGGGAACACACAGAATGGACGACAACAAGGCGAAAGCCCTCGCCGCCGCATTGGCTCAAATCGAGAAGCAGTTCGGCAAGGGTTCGATCATGCGCCTGGGCGACGGGCAGCAAGAGGACATCCAGGCCGTCTCGACCGGCTCGCTGGGGCTGGACATCGCGCTGGGCATCGGCGGCCTGCCGCGCGGCCGCGTGGTCGAAATCTATGGCCCGGAATCGTCCGGCAAGACCACGCTGACGCTGCAAGTCATCGCCGAAATGCAAAAGCTGGGCGGCACGGCAGCGTTCATCGACGCGGAGCATGCCCTTGATACGAGCTACGCGGCCAAGCTGGGCGTGAACGTGGCCGATCTGCTCATCTCGCAGCCGGACACAGGTGAGCAGGCGCTGGAAATCGCCGACATGCTGGTCCGTTCGGGCGGCGTGGACATCATCGTCATCGACTCGGTAGCGGCGCTCACGCCGAAGGCCGAAATCGAAGGCGAAATGGGCGACCAGTTGCCGGGCCTGCAAGCCCGCCTGATGAGCCAGGCGCTGCGCAAGCTGACCGCCAACATCAAGCGCACCAATACGCTGGTCATTTTCATCAACCAGATCCGCATGAAGATCGGCGTGATGTTCGGCAACCCCGAAACCACTACCGGCGGCAATGCGCTGAAGTTCTACGCGTCGGTGCGCCTGGACATCCGCCGCACGGGCACGATCAAGAAGTCGGACGAGGTGATCGGTTCGGAAACCCGCGTGAAGGTCGTCAAGAACAAGGTCTCGCCCCCCTTCCGCGAGGCCAACTTCGACATTCTCTATGGCGAAGGCATTTCGCGCGAAGGCGAAATCATCGAGCTGGGCGTGAACAATCGCATCGTCGAAAAGTCGGGTGCCTGGTATGCCTACAACGGCGAGAAGATCGGTCAGGGCAAGGACAACGCGCGCGAATTCCTGCGTGCCAATCCCGACACCGCGCGCGAGATCGAAAACAAGGTGCGCGCGGCCCTTGGCATCGCCGAGATGGGTGCGCCGGCAGCCGAGGCGGCCGAGTAAATCCGGCAACGGAGGACGGCATGGCGGGCGATCTGAAATCCCATGCCTTGCGATTGCTCGCCACGCGCGAGCATTCGCGCTCCGAACTGCGGCGCAAGCTCAACTCGCGCGCACAGGAGGGTGACGACGTCGAAGCCGTTCTCGACCGCATGAGCGAAACCGGCCTGCAATCCGATGAGCGCTTTGCCGAAAGCTATGTGCGTTCGCGCTCGGGTCGCGTCGGTTCGGCCCGTTTGCGTCGTGAGCTTGCCGAACGGGGTGTGAGCCCCGACATGGCAGAAGAGGCGCTGGCCGAGGCCCTGCCCGATGACGAAATGAGCCGCGCCCGCGCGGTGTGGCAGAAAAAATTCGCCGCGGCGCCCGCTGATGCACGCGAATGGGCGAAGCAGGCGCGCTTCCTTCAGGGCCGGGGGTTCCCGGTCGATATCATTCGCAAGCTGTTGAAAGAACCCTTCGATGAGTCTGCTGAGAGTTGACGGACTGTCCAAGCGCTACAAGGCGCGAACCGTCGTCAAGCACGTGTCCTTCCAGGTCGGCAGCGGCGAAGTCGTGGGTCTGCTCGGCCCCAACGGCGCGGGCAAGACCACGTGTTTCTACATGATCGTCGGGCTGGTCAAGGCCAATGGCGGCACCATCCACCTGGACGCCACCGACCTGACGCACCTGCCCATGCATAAGCGTTCGCGCATGGGCCTGTCGTACCTGCCGCAAGAGAACTCGGTATTCCGCAAGCTGACGGTGGCCGAGAACATCATGGCGGTGCTCGAGCTGCAGAAGCTCTCGAAGGCCGCCGTTGCCAAGCGGCTGGACGAACTGCTCGATGAGCTGAACATCGGCCATCTGCGCGACGCCACGGCAATGTCCCTGTCGGGTGGCGAGCGCCGCCGCGTCGAAATCGCGCGCGCGCTGGCCACGCAGCCGCGCCTGATCCTGCTCGACGAACCGTTCGCCGGCGTCGACCCGATCGCGGTGCTGGATATCCAGAAGATCATCGGATACCTGAAGGCGCGTGGCATCGGCGTGCTGATCACCGACCACAACGTGCGCGAAACACTGGGTATCTGCGACCACGCCTGCATCATCAACTCAGGCGAAGTCCTGGCTGCAGGCCAACCGCACGAGATCGTGCAGAACGACCAGGTGCGGCAGGTGTACCTGGGAGAACATTTCAGGCTCTGAACGACGTATTCGAGCCGAAGCCCACTCGACAGAACAAGATGAAACCTTCGCTGCAACTGCGCCTTTCTCAACAACTGGCTCTCACGCCCCAGTTGCAGCAGTCGATCCGGCTGCTGCAGTTGTCGACGCTCGAGTTGAACCAGGAGATCGAGCGCATGCTGCTCGACAATCCGATGCTCGAACGCGAGGACGACAACGAAACGCCCTCGGCTGCGGAGATCGCATCGGCCGCCGAGGCAGCGCCGCCGGAGGAAGTCGCCATCCCGGAGCACACCGCGACGGCAGCGGCCGAAGAAGACTTCGAGGCGCCCGAGCCGGCGATGCCCGAGAACATCTCCGAAGCCTACGATTCGGTATCGGACGACGACATCGGCGAAGCGGCCGAATGGCGCTCGGAGGCCGGCAGCGGCAAATCAAACAATGATGACGACGATGCCGACTTCCAGGAATTCCAGGCCGCCGAAACCTCACTGAACGATCACCTGACCAGCCAGGTCGCACTGATGCAGTTGTCCGATCGCGACCGCGCACTCGTGCGGCTGGTGATCGAATCGCTCGACGACGATGGCTATCTGACCCAACCGCTGGAAGATCTGCTGCCCTTGATCCCGGAAGAGTGGGAAGTCGAGCCCGAAGAGCTGATCATCGCCATGCGGCACGTGCAGAACCTCGACCCGACCGGCGTCGGTGCGCGCAACCTGCAAGAATGTCTGACCCTGCAACTCAAGGCCCTGCCGGCCGGCGGAACGCGCGACCTTGCGCTGGCCGTCGTCGATGGCAACCTTGAGCTGCTCGCGTCGCGCGACTTCACCAAGCTCAAGCGCAGGCTGGGATGCTCGGACGACGGACTGCGCGCCGCGCAGGACCTGATCTGCAGCCTGAATCCTCGGCCCGGCGCGCAGTACGCCGTGACCGACACGCGCTACATCATCCCGGACGTGGTGGTGAAAAAGGTGCGCAACGCGTGGACGGTGAGCCTCAATCCCGAGGCGATGCCCAAACTGCGCATCCATCGCGTGTATGCTGACATTCTCCAGCAGAACCGGGGCATGAGCAGCTCACTGTCGGGGCAATTGCAGGAAGCCAAGTGGCTGATCAAGAACGTGCAGCAGCGTTTCGATACGATCCTTCGTGTATCGCAGGCGATCGTGGACCGCCAGCGCCAGTTCTTCGACTACGGGGAAGTCGCCATGCGTCCGCTGACGCTGCGCGAGATCGCCGAAGAGCTTGAACTGCACGAATCGACGGTTTCGCGCGTCACAACGCAAAAATACATGGCAAGCGCGCGCGGGATCTTCGAATTGAAGTACTTTTTCGGTAGCCACGTGTCCACTGATACCGGTGGCGCGTGTTCAGCGACGGCGATCAGAGCGCTCATTCGCCAGCTGGTCGGCGCCGAGGACGGCAAAAAACCGTTGTCCGACGCGAAGATTGCCGAAATGTTGGGCCAGCAGGGTATCGTGGTGGCTCGCCGTACCATTGCCAAGTACCGCGAATCACTCAATATCCCGCCGGTCAGTCAGCGCAAATCGATCTAAGAGAGGAGAAGATCATGAACCTGAATATCACCGGCCATCACGTTGAGGTGACCCCTGCCCTGCGCGACTATGTCACGGGCAAGCTTGATCGGGTGGTCCGCCACTACGATCACGTGACGGCTACACAAGTGACCCTCTCTGTTGAAAAGCTCAAGCAGAAGGCTGAAGTCACGGTGCGCGTCCCTGGCAAGGACCTGTTCGTGGAAAGCACCGATGACGATCTGTACGCCGCCATCGATGCCCTGGTCGACAAGCTCGATCGCCAGATGGTCAAGTACAAGGAGAAGCAGAACGACCACACCCGCGATTCGATCAAGCACATCGAAAGCTGACCGGCGCTGATTGAGCCATCCTCCGCCCGGGCCCCCGGGCGGGGCACTTCCCGCCGCTCCCCCGCACTGCAACACGTCAAATCGTCCCATCATCCGGGCCTTGTGATCGAACCGCGAAAAGGTTCTCACTACGGGTGGTGCTTTCGTACCCATAATCGCTGTACCATCCGCGCTTGGTGTAACGTTTCGGATTCTTCAGGAGTCTTGCCAAACCATTCGCGATGGCGTGAGTCCCACCTGTGAAACAAGGCGGCACAAGCGATTAATCGTTTACTGGCACAATACTGGCAACCTGCTGTCTCATTTGCATGAACCTCATCTCCAACATCCTGCCGCTGGCCAACATCGCCGTCGACGTTCAGGCCGCCAGCAAGTCCGTGCTGTTCGAATTGGCTGCACGACTGTTCGAGACCGAGCATGGGTTGTCGGCCAAGACCATCAACAATGCTCTGACGCAGCGCGAAAAACTCGGCTCGACCGGTCTGGGTCAGGGCATCGCCATTCCGCATGGCCGCATCAAGGGCCTGAAGGAATCGCGCGGCGCCTTCTTCCGCACCGTCGAACCCATCGGTTTCGACGCGCCGGACGGCAAGCCGGTCAATCTGATTTTCTTCATGCTGGTGCCGGAACAGGCCAATGAGTCGCACCTGCGGCTGCTGTCCGAACTGGCGCAGATGTTCAGCGATCGCACTTTCCGCGATGACCTGATCGCGGCTCCGGATGCTGCTGCCGTCCAGCAGTTGTTCAACGACTGGAACGCGAATGCGGCGAACGAGCGTCGCGCAGCTATTTGAGGCCAATCGCGCCGCGCTGCGCCTCCGCCATGTGGCGGGCAGGCTGGACACGCATCTCACCATTCTCGACAACCGGGCCTGGCCGGCCGACCTGGTCGGCCACCTGAACCTGATTCACCCCAATCGCCTGCAGGTGATGGGAGAAACCGAATTCGCCTGGGCGCGCCGACAGGCACGCGACAAGCTCGAACATCATCTGCTCGGCATCCTGGCCGCGTCGCCGCCGGGCATCATCGTCGCCGACGATTGCGAGGTTCCCGACCTCATCCGCCGCCACTGTGAAGAAGCCGGGGTGCCGTTGCTGGCTTCACCGGTCGAATCGGCCCGCGTGATCGATGTGCTGCGCGGATATCTCGCCCGCAAGCTTGCCGAACGCGTGTCGCTCCACGGCGTGTTCATGGACGTGCTCGGCGTCGGCGTGCTGATCACCGGCGACTCCGGTGCGGGCAAGTCGGAACTCGCCCTCGAACTCATTTCGCGCGGCCATGGGCTGGTTGCCGATGACGTGGTCGAAATCTCCCGGGTGGCCGCCGGCGTGCTGGAAGGCCGCTGCCCGGAGATGCTCAAGGACTTCCTCGAAGTACGCGGCCTGGGCATTCTCAATATCCGGACGATCTTTGGCGAAACGGCGTGTCGCCGGAAGATGAAGCTGAAGCTCATCGTCCATCTGCAACGACGCAACCCGGGACACGATGAGCCCTTGCGCCTGCCACTCGACGACGAGGCGCAAGAGGTGCTCGGCGTTTCCGTCCGCCGCGTGGTGCTGCCCGTGGCGGCCGGTCGAAACCTCGCCGTGTTGCTCGAAGCGGCCGTGCGCAACACGATCCTGCAATTGCGCGGCATCGACTCCACGCAGGAGTTCGTTGCGCGCCAGCGCAGCGCCATCGATCAGGACGACCAGCTCGATTACTGAGCATCCCTGAGCGAACGCATGAAAAAGGGCGCCGCGGGCGCCCTTTTGTTTGCGATGGAAGCGACGCAGCTTCAGCGCTGCCCGATGTCGAACATGGCCATCTCGACACCCAGTTCCTGCGGCGAATAGCCGAATCCGATCCGCCCGGTCGCAGGCAGTTCACACTCGGTGCGACGCAGGATGGTTTCAGTCCCGCTGCCATCGACGAGATACGTGCCGTTGGTGCTGCTGTCGACGAGCATGTAGCGCCCGGCGCGCCATTCGATGCGCGCGTGCTGGCGCGATGCACGACGATCGACCACCACGACGTCGTTGCCTTCTTCGCGCCCGGCCAGCAAGACTGGGTGCGACTCGCTGATGATGAAACTGCTGCCTTGATGACGCAGCATCATCCGACCACGCCCGGGCGCGACCTTGGGCGCTGTATTCACCGCCGACCGTTGTGGCGGCGGCGATGCTGGTTGGCGCGTGGTCTCGCGCAAGGTCTGTGCGCCTGCCCTGAACTGGAAAACAACGCCTTCGGGGGCGGCGATCGGGCGCGGGCCGCCGTATTCATTGAGCACGGTGCGCAAGGTGTCGGGCAGGCCCTCTGCAGATGCCGAGCTGAGCAGGATGTCGCCGGAGACGGCGCCGTCGATCAACGCGCCCGCGCCTTCCGCATCCGCATGAATGCCGCTGCGCACCGAGAGCAGCACGCCGGACACCGGCGGCAACTGGGCCACGCGCTGGCGGATGTCCTGCGCGGCGAGCACGGCGTCTTCACTGTCGGCGAAGGTCGCCACCAATCGCCTGCCTTGTGAAGAAACGATCGTTCCGCTGTTGCCCGAGATGGAGCGCTCCGCTCTCGCCAGGCAGCGTTCTATTGCCCGGTTTGCCTCCACTTGCCCGAGCTTCTGGACGAGAGGTCCGTCGCCGATGATCTCGGCGACCAATACGCAGTTTTCGGCGCTCGACGTCATGTTGTCTCGCTAGCTGTCGGTCCAGCTGTTGTAGTGATTTATCTGTTACTGCGACTGCGGTTCCCAAGGCATCCACGCCACCGGCTGCGCCGGCGCCTGCCGCGCGATGTCGCCCACCTCCGGTGGGTCGAACACCGTGTCCCCTTCGGCAACGGTCGTATCGCGTGTGAGGCCCTTGAAATCGAAAAGACTGCCATCGGCCATGTGACTGGGCACTATGTTCTGAAGGGCAGTGTGGATCGATTCCACGCGGCCCGGCCATTGACGCTCCCAGTCCGCGAGCATGGCCTTGATCTGCTTGCGCTGCGCGTTTTCTTGCGAGCCGCACAGGTTGCACGGGATGATCGGGTAGTTCATCGCACGCGAGAATTTGGCGATGTCCGCTTCCGGGCACAGCGCCAACGGGCGGATCACCACGTGCTGACCATCGTCGCTCACCAGCTTGGGCGGCATGGCCTTGAGCTTGCCACCGAAGAACATGTTCAGGAACATCGTCTCGACCATGTCTTCACGATGGTGGCCGAGCGCGATGCGCGTCGCGCCGAGTTCGCGGGCCGTGCGATAGATGATGCCGCGACGCAGGCGCGAGCACAGCGAGCAGGTCGTCTTCCCCTCGGGGATCTTTTCCTTGACGATCGAATAGGTGTCTTCCGTGACGATCTTGTATTCGACGCCGATCGAGTCGAAGTAATCGGGCAGGACGTGGTCTGGAAATCCCGGCTGCTTCTGGTCAAGATTCATCGCCACGATGCGGAAATCGATCGGAGCGCGCTCGCGCAGTGCCAGCAGCAGCGTCAGCAGCGTAAATGAATCCTTGCCGCCCGAGCAGCAGACCATCACGACGTCGCCGTCGGAGATCATGTCGTACTGGCTGATGGCCTGGCCGACCCGACGCAACAGCCACTTGCGCAGGCGCTCAACCGAATTCGAAAGTTCCGCCACTGTCTTGTGAGCGGTCAATGTCTGGGATTCCACGCGACCAACTTTTGCCAAAGATCTGAACCGACAAAATTATACGCACCGGGGCCCATTTTCTCGTCAACAAAGCGCCCAAGTGACGCAGCCAACGACGTAGCGGTGTGTGACGCGGACGGGCGTCGTCGGCGGTCCGGCGTGGAATGTGCAATTGTGCAAAAGGGCCGCTCCCATCGAGGCCGGGCGACGGGTCGCGCCTGCCTGGAGACGTACGTGGTGTGAGTGGTGACGACGTACGCGGCGGAGGCTCAGCAAGCCTGCCGCCACGCAGTCTCAGGCTTCCGAACGCCGCCCCAACGGAATGCCCAGTTGCTTCAGTTTGCGGTAGAGGTGCGTACGCTCGAGGCCGGTCTTTTCGGCCAGCCGCGTGATGTTGCCGGATTCAAGCTGGAGATGATGCTCAAAGTACAAGCGCTCGAAGGTCTCGCGCGCCTCGCGCAGCGGCAGATCCAGCGGCAACGCCAGCGCTGCCGTGGACGCCTTGTTCATGAGGCGGATGACTTCTTCGGGGCTGATCGTTTCGTCCAGCGCTCCGAGCGCCAGCGATTTGACGGCTGCCTTCAGTTCGGCGAATCCACCTGGGAAAGGGCAATTGCGCAGCGCGTTGAGGCCACCCGTCGACAGCGTACGCAGCGGCACTTCGCCCGCTTCGGACAGGTGGAGCAGCAACTGGCTCGCCATTTCCGGGACCTCGTCCTTCAGTTCAAGCAGGGACGGCGGGACGAGCGAGACTTCGAACAAGCGCTTGAGAACGACCGGGTCCCACCCTTCCTCCAGCAGTTCTTCCGCAGCGCGATTGGAGGCAGCCACCAGGCGCAATTCGTAGCGGTCGAGCCGATCCAGCGCGAAGGCAAGGTTCTTCTGCTGCGCGCGCGACAATTGCGAAAGCTCTTCGATGAACAGCAGGCCGCCCCGCGCGCTTTCAAGCGCCTGGATTTCGATCGGCATGGTCAGCGTGCCGAGATCGAGCCACGGACTGCCGGCGGCTTGCAGGCTGCGTGCGCACAGTTCGGCGATCGAACCGGCACCGACGCGAAGGGTGAGTACGCGCGACTTGTCGAGAATCTGGTCGAGGCGCTTGCGCAGATCGCGCAGCGGACCGGAGCGGCTGAACGCAGCCAGCGTCAGGTGCGCACGCGCCTTGGGCGGCTGACGCTGCAGGCCCCGCTTGACGGTGGCGAGCAGCTTTTGCAGCGCGATGGGTTTTTCGAGGAAATCCATGGCGCCAAAACGGATGGCTTCGACGGCGGTGTCGATGGTGCCGTGGCCGGACATCATCACGACAGGCATGGTCAGCGAACCGTTGGCGGCCCACTCCTTGAGCAGCGTGACGCCGTCGGTATCGGGCATCCAGATATCGAGCAGGACAAGGTCGGGCTTGCCCGCCTGCCGCGCATGACGGGCGCTCGCCGCGTTTTCAGCCAGAACGACATCGTGACCTTCATCGGCGAGGATCTCCCGCAGCAATTCGCGGATACCGATTTCGTCATCAACAACCAGAATTTTTGCCATGCGCAGAGACTAGCAGACTGTTGTTATTTTGCTACTACTGTAGCGACCGTTCCTTCACCGGAAATCAACCGGACTTTGACCTGGGCGCCCCCTTCGGGGCGATTGGACAGCGCGATGTCGCCGCGATGCTCTTCCACGATCTTCTTGACGATGGCCAGACCAAGGCCGGAGCCGCGACTCTTGGTGGTGACGTAAGGCTCGAAGGCGCGAGAGAGGATAGCCGGAGGAAAGCCGGGTCCGTTATCCGCGATCAACAGTTCCACTCGCTTGCCGTCCCATCGCGTGACGACTTCGATGTGCGGGTCGGCAATGTCCTGCACCGAGTCCTGCGCGTTCTGAAGGAGGTTGTGGATGACTTGCCGCAATTGGCTGGAATCGGCCTGCACGGTAGGGAGCCCCGGCGTCAGATCGGCGTGGATCGGGCAGCGGCTGCTCTCGTAGAGCACCAGCACTTCGCGGATCAGCTCGTTGAGGTCGAGCGCCGCGAGCGTCGGCAGCGGCAGGCGCGCGTAATCGCGGAAGCCATTGACGAGGTTCTTCATCGCCTCGACCTGATTGACGATGGTCTGTGTCGAACGCGCCAGCATGGCGCGCTCGGGCTCGGCCAACTGATCCGACAGCTTGTGCTCCAGCCGTTCCGCGGCAAGCTGGATTGGAGTGAGCGGGTTTTTGATTTCGTGCGCGAGGCGGCGAGCGACTTCTGCCCATGCGGCGTTGCGTTGGGCCGAAATGAGTTCCGAGATATCGTCGAACACGACCACGAAGCCGCCGTTGGAGCCTTCCGGCAAACGCGAGCCGTGCAGCAACAGCGTCTGCTTGTGCCCACCTTCGTGCTCGATCTCGATCTGGCGATGCCAGTCGCCTTCGTTCTCGGCGAAGCCTGCCAGCACGGCATCACGGAATTGAATGTGGGTGGACCAATCCTTGAGCGGAACGGATTCGTAGCCCGCGAGTTCGTCCCGCAGCGCCACCAATGCACCTCGATTGGCCGCGCGCAGGGTTCCGTCGAGCGCAAATGCCAGCACGCCGGCAGAAAGATTGGTCAGCACGCCTTCCAGGTAGGCCCGCGCGGTATCGACCGCTGCGCGGTTCTTGTCGGCAAGCTCGCGCGCGTCCTGCAACTGACGCGTCATGCGATTGAAGCTCTGTGTCAGCACCCCCAGCTCATCGCGTGCCGGCAGGGCCTGGCGCGGAGAAAAGTCCCCCTGCGCCACGGCCTGCGTGCCTTCGGCCAGGATCGACAATGGTGCGGACAAGGCGCGCGCGAACACGAACGCGATCGCCATGGCGGTGAACATCGCCAGCAGCAAAGCCAGCGTAAGCGTGATCAGGTAGATGCGCTTGAGCCCTTGGCGCGCCTGCAGGAGTTCCTGGTATTCCTGGTGCAGGTTCTGGATGCTCTCGGCGCTGCGAGCCAGGCCTTCGGGCACGGCCGACATCACTTGCAGTAGCGGCGGATCGGCCGTGAAGTGGCGGCTCGGAATCGGGATCACCACGCGCAGCACCAGGCCGTCGGCGCCATCGCTTTCGACGGCCTTCCAGCCTCGCGAGGCACGCGCCTGCCGCAGTTGATTGGCGGAGGGCACGTCTGGCACAAGGCTGCCGTAATGGTCGCCCGTCGACAGCAGCACGTGGCCGGTGGCCGACAGGATGGTGGCCGAATCAGCACTCATGCGGTCGCGAGCGCGCGACAACGCTGGCAAGCTCGGGGTGCCCCCCTGGTCGCCCAGTTCGAAAGCCTCGTCTCGTGCCCGATCGGCCAATTGATCGAGCAGCGCGTCGAGCGCACTGCGGCCGAGCGTCAGGCCGGATTCGAGCGCCGTGTCGACGCGCACGTTGTACCAGGACTCGATCGAGCGCACGGCAAACTGCACCGACACCAAGTAGATGATGCTGCCGGGCACGACGGCCAGCAGTACGAACATCGCCATCAGCTTGAGCTTGAGCCGCGAACCGAATTGGCGTTCGCGGTATTCGCGCCACAGCACGCGCACCTGGACGCCGACCAGGATCGCCAACGCCAGCGCCAGCAGCCCATTGGCGCCCAACAGCAGCGGATAGTTGTGCGCGAACAGCGAGGTGTTGGCGCCCGCCGACGCCAGCAGGAACAGCAGGATCGCGCCCAGCGCCGAGGTAATGATGACCAGACGTCGCATCAGCGTGAGGCGGCCAGGAAAGTCCAGTTTGTCCAGCCGGTGGACAAGTCGAGGTCGCGACTGCCGAGCGCGGCAACCTGGAACGGTTTGGGCAACTGGCTCAGATCGAGCCGGAAGCGCAGCGCGGCGTCGTAGGATTCGCCCCCCCGCAGGCGCGAGCGATCCACCACGGCCCAGTTGCGGATCGACAGCATCGCCGAAAGGGCCTCGTCGTAGCTGTCGAAGCTACGGTGCAGACTGCCCACCGTCAGCCGGTACTGACGGGTCAGCGCATGGTAAGAAAGACGGAAATCCATGACGCGCTCGACGATGGATTCGTCGAACCAGTACCACCGCGAACGGGTGAGGACGAATTCGGCCACGAACGGCACCGCCACGCCCGCGTTGACCAGTTCTTCAACGCGGGGGTTGGCGCTCATGGTCACGGCAGCGTTGACCACGTACTGCGACTCGGACGGCACCACTTCGGTGTAGATGAACTCCAGTGTCGGTCGCCCCTGACCGGCCGACGGGCGCGGCAGGACGAGCAATAGCGCCACGAGGCAGGCCATTGCCATGGCCAGCCACGGATTCAGGCGCTCAGCCGAGCTTTTGGAGCAGCGCGAAGAAAAAACCGTCATGGTCCGGTGCGGGAAGCCAATGTTGTTCGAACGTTCCGTCCGCCCATGGCAGCCGACGGCAATCGGGCCGTCCTTCGACGAAGCGTGCCACTTGTGCTCCGTTCTCCTGCGGGAAGACCGAACACGTCACATAAAGCATTTTGCCGCCTGGCGCCAGCAGGGGCCAAAGTGCGTTCAGGATTTCCCGCTGAACGGTTGCAAAATTCGCAACATCGTCTGATCTACGCAACCATTTGATGTCCGGATGGCGACGTGCCACGCCAGAAGCCGAACAGGGCACGTCGACCAGAATGCGATCGAACGGCCGGCCGTCCCACCATGCGGCCGGGTCGCGACAGTCCGCTGCCCGCACCGTGGCGCTCAGACCCAGTCGCGTCAGTTGATCGGATACCCGCTGTGCGCGCTGGGCATCGGCGTCGAGGGCGACGACATTGATGTCCGCACACTCCAGCATGTGCGCCGTCTTGCCGCCCGGCGCGGCGCACGCATCCAGCACGCGCTGCCCATCGTGCAAGTCGAGCAGTCGGGCAGCTTGTTGAGCGCCCCAATCCTGCACCGACAACAGACCTTCCGCGAAGCCCGGCAGACGCGCCACGGGCACTGCATGTTCGAGCAGAAGCCCCATTTCGCCCAGCCGCCGGGTCTGGATGCCCGCGGCGCCCAGCGCGGCCTGTGCTTCATCGACCGAACTGCGGCGCCGATTCACCCGCACACTCATCGGCGGATGTTGATTGCCCGAGATAAGCGCCGCTTGCCAATGGTCCGGATGCCCTTGGCGCAGCGCATCGATCCACCATTGCGGGTGGCGCCAGTGGGCCTGTTCGTTGCGTTCGCACTCGAACACCAATTGCGGCCATTGGCGCAGCGCATTGCGCAGCACTGCATTGACCAGCCCCTTAAGCCCTCCCCACGCAATGCGCGCGGCAGCCTCGACAGCTTGATCGACAAGGGTGTGGGCGGTATCCGGCCGCACTTCAAGCTCATGCAGGCAGATTCTCAGCAGCGCGTCGATGGTCGGTTCAGTGAGCGGCTGGCGCATCAACACGCCCACCATGCACTCCCCCCGCCCGTAGTCTCGCAAGGTGCCGAACAGCATGTCCTGGACGGCGCCACGCGCACGCGCGTCGAATTCGGGATGCGCCCGCCACAGGCCGGCAAGGCCGTCATTGAGCGCACTGCCGCTGCGCACGGTGGCGAGTGCTTCGGCGGCGGCAGTCAGACTGGCCGCCAGCGAGTCGGGAGGCAGCGGAGGCAATGCAGGAGGCCGGGGCTTGCCCCCAGCACGGGCGGGGCGACGGTCGGGAGCAGACATTGAGGCTCCTTACGCGACGCGCAGCGCGGCAATCACGGGGGCGGTATCCGGGCGGACGCCGCGCCACAGGAAGAAGCTCTCGGCCCCCTGCTCAACCAGCATGCCCAGGCCGTCCGAGCACTCCCGGACACCGCATTCACGCGCGTGGCGCATGAAGGGCGTGGGCTCGCTTTTGTATGCCATGTCGTAGGCGAGGGTCGAGGCGTCCCACACCTCGGGCAGCAACGGCGGCAGATCGTCGCTCATGCTGGATGCGCTGCCGTTGATGATGATGTCGAAATGACCGCGTGCTTCATCGAACGCACCGCCTTCCAGTTGCACCCCGTCGGCGTCGTCCGCGAACGCGGCGGCCAGTTCGGCGGCACGCGCAGCCGTACGGTTGGCAATGAAGACCTGGCGAGGCTTGGCGGCCAGCACGGGCAACAACGTGCCACGCACTGCACCGCCCGCGCCGACGATGAGCACGCGCGCTCCTTCCAGCGGACGGGCAAGATTAATGCTGATATCGCGCACGATGCCGATACCGTCGGTGTTGTCGCCCAACACCGAGCCGTCCGCACGGAAAACGAGGGTGTTGACGGCGCCGGCCGCGCGCGCGCGCGGCGTCAGTTCATCCGCCAATGCAAAGGCTTCAAGCTTGAACGGCATGGTGACGTTCATGCCGCGCCCGCCAGCGCGCTGGAATTCGCGCACCGTCGGCACGAATCCGTCGAGCGGCCCGAGCAGGCTGATGTAACTCATGTCCTGCCCTGTCTGACGGGCGAAAGCCATCTGCAGGAGCGGCGATTTGCTTTGGGCGATGGGGTTGCCGATTACGGCGTAACGATCGGTCATGCGGTGTTTTTCCTGAGCAAGCGGCGATTTTACCGTCTGGCGGCGCCAATCCGCGCGGTACTGGAGAAAACAGGCATTGCGCAACAGGGTCCGACGCGGCAACGTGCGCCCACCCACGTAAGGAGAACCGAACATGCTCCAAGGAAAAACCGCACTCATCACGGGGTCGACAAGCGGCATCGGCCAAGCCATTGCCGAAGCGCTGGCGGCACAAGGTGCCAACATCGTATTCAACGGATTCGGCGAGGCGGACCACATCGATGCGCTGCTGAACACCGCCCGCAGCCACGGTGGGCGTGCCCTGCATCACCCCGCCGACATGCGCAGGCCGGACGAGATAGCGGCCATGATGGACTTGGCGCAGGCCGAATTTGGAGGCGTGGACATCCTCGTCAACAATGCGGGCATCCAGCATGTGGCGCCGGTCGACGAGTTCCCGCTCGACAAGTGGAACGACATCATCGCGATCAACCTGTCCTCCGCTTTCCACACCACCCGACTCGCTGTGCCGGGCATGCGCCAGCGTGGCTGGGGACGCATCATCAACATTGCCTCCGCTCACGCACTGGTTGCCTCACCTTTCAAGAGCGCCTACGTGGCGGCCAAGCACGGCATCGCCGGCTTTACCAAGTCGTGCGCGCTGGAATTGGCCCAGAGCGGGGTGACCGTCAACGCCATCTGCCCCGGCTACGTGCGCACGCCACTCGTGGAGCGCCAGATTCCCGACACCATGAAGGCGCGCAATCTCACCCGCGAGCAAGTCGAGCGCGACGTGTTGCTGGCCGCGCAACCGACCAAGCGATTCGTCACGGTCGAAGAGATCGCCGCGATGGTGGGCTACTTGGCATCGGACGCCGCACGCTCGGTGACCGGTGCGTTGATGTCTGTCGATGGCGGCTGGACAGCGCAGTAGAATGGCGGATTGATCACAGGAGAATCACGCCATGGCGCGTACCGTCAAATGCATCAAGCTCGGCGTCGAAGCCGAAGGCCTGGACTTCCCGCCGATGCCGGGTGAGCTGGGCAAGCGCCTGTACGAGAACGTCTCGAAGGAAGCCTGGGCTCAGTGGCAACGTCAGCAGACCATGCTGATCAACGAAAACCGGCTCAACATGATGGACCCGAAAGCCCGCAAGTACCTGGCCGAACAGATGGAACGCCACTTCTTCGGTGCGGGCGCCGATGTTGCCGCCGGCTACGTGCCGCCGACGAAGTAGTCCGCCTGGCGCGAGCGGTATCGCAACAATGTGATACCGCGCGTCGGAAATGGGGTTTGCACGCATTCCTGGAGGCGAGTGCCTCGCCTATGTTGCAGCGGCGAGCCACTCATCACCGAAACATGATGCGCCGTCTCTTCGCTGCACTCCTGCTTGTCTGCTGTGCTGCCGCCCATGCGTCGCAGCCCGCCGCGTTCATCTACCCTCCGCCCGAAACAGGCAGCGACCAGCGACACCTCTACTACTGGCAATTGCTCGAAGCCGCACTGGCCGCCAATCGCGACAAGTACGGCGACTATGTGGCCCGCCCCTACACTGCGCCCATGACCTTCCCGCGCGCAGTGGCCGAAGTGGAATCCGGCAAGGGGCGCGTCAACATCGTTGCACGCGCCACCAATCTGGAACTCGAAAAGCGGCTGCTGCCGATCCCCATCCCGCTCGACAAGGGGCTGCTTGGCAATCGACTGCTATTGATCATGCCGGACACGCAGGCGCGTATCGACAGGGTGCGCACGCTGGCGGATCTGCGGGCGTTCTCGATCGGGCAGGCATCGACGTGGACGGATGTGACAGTGCTGCGCAGCGCAGGTCTGAATGTGGTCACGGCGGAAGACTATGAAGGGCTGTTCCAGATGCTCGGTGCGCACCGCTTCGATTTGTTTTCGCGTGGGGTGAACGAGATCGAACCCGAATGGCTCGCGCATCGCGACAAGATCAAGGGGCTGACCGTCGAACGCGGCCTGATGCTGCAATACCCGATGCCCCGGTACTTTTTCGTGCCGCGCACGCCCGAAGGCGAACGCATGGCCGCACGCATCCGCGACGGGCTGATGCGGCTGGTCGCCACGGGTGAGTTCGAGCGTCGTTATCAGGCCTACAAGAAGCTCGTCCTGGGCAACGTCAGCCTTGCCGGCAGGCGCGTGCTGCGCTTCGACAACCCGGAACTGTCTGCGCTCGCCCCCTTGAGCGAGAAATACTGGTGGGACGATCTCTCGGCCGAGATCGCGCAGCGCCCGGCCTCCGCGCACTGAGCGCGGCGATGCATGCGCCGCTCGCGAAGAACGGCGCATCGCGGGGCAACGTCAGACGGGTGCCACCGCCCAATCGCGCGCGAGCTGTTCGACCTCATCGGCGGCAAGCATGAACGCCGCCACGCCCTTGTAGTCGTCTGCCACCCGCGGCTCGCTGATGTAGTAATCGAAACTGCCGTCGCGGCGCGGTGTGTCGCCCAGGCCTGCGGTCTTGCAGACGTCGCGAATGCTCGCCATCGAACCCTCGCTCGTCACGAGGTGACGGACAGCCCCGTCCATGGCGCGGTGCGCGGCAACGTGGAACGCCTCGTCCTGCAGGTATCTCAGGCGAGCGCCCTTGGCCAGCGCGTAGATGATCATGCAGGACCCCGACGCCTCCAGGTAATTGCCTTCGCGGGGGCCCTGATCGAGCACTTGCCACCATAGCCGGGTTTTCTCGTCCTGAACGCCAAGCAGTGCCTTCATCAGGTCGCCGAGCAGATCGATCAATGCCTGGCGACGAGGGTAGTTCGAAGGCAGCAGTTCCAGCACATCGACGATCGCCATGGCATACCAGCCGGTGGCGCGATTCCAGAATGAAGCGGAACACCCCGTCTGCGGATTGGCCCAAAACTGCTCGCGCGACTCGTCCCACCCATGGAAGTACAGGCCCGTTTCGTCGTCACGCTGATTTGCCCGTGGCATCAATACCTGCGACACGGCGTCATCGAGCGCCGCAGCGTCACCCTTGCGAATCGCATACTCGGCATAGAAGGGCGCTCCCATGTAGATGCCATCGAGGAACATCTGATTGGGATACTTGGCCTTGTGCCAGAAACCGCCCGACCGCGTGCGCGGATGCGTGTCGAGCTGCAGACGCAGCGTGGCGGCAGCATTCAGGTAATGCGACTGCCCGGTACGGTCGAACAATTCAAACAGGAGCCGGCCGCTGTTGAGCTCATCGAGGCTGTAGTGCTCGCGCTCATAGCCGCGGATATGCCCGCGTTGATCCACGACGGCGTCCACATGCTGCTGTACGTAATCAGCATAGCGGGTGGTGCCGGTACTGCGTGCCACGGCCATCAGCGCCTTGAATAAAACCCCGTACTCATGCGACCACGCCGGCGGCAGAGCCGGCCATCGGGCCAAGGTGGCGTCAGCCATCCTGACGGACCAGTCCTGTTGTTTCATGACTCGAGCCTCCCCAGAAAAGAGCAAAGGGCGCAGATGACTGCGCCCACGATTTGATGCCGGACCCGCGACTTCCAGGCAGGATTACACGAGGACCTTGATGCAGATCTTCTTGACGGCCTGCGGTGCGTCGGCAAACACGCGCGGCTGGTGGGCGTCTTCAGGGAAGAGCACCATGAATCCGTCCTTTTCGAGCGTGTAGTAGTTGCCCTGGATAGGCTCGATGATGTCGTAATCATTGAGCTTGTTGTATGGCTTGACGGGTATGGTCCCGTCACGGCGACCGTAGCCGATGCGCTCCTTGCCTCGCACCAGGTACTGCACATCCATGTGGTAGTCGTGCGTTTCCCACTCGGCCACGTCGGGCGCTGCGGTCGTGTACTCCTGCACCAGGGCGACGATGTTGACGCCATCGATGGGATAGGCCCCCGGGGCGAGCGATTCCAGATCCTGCGTCATCAGGAATTCAAACGCCTTCTGCAATCGGGGGTGCACTGCGGTATAGCGCATGGCGTGCTTGAGCTGACCTGCGATCATCAACCTGTCTCCTATGTCGTTCGATACATGCGGACACATGTATCGACATCCATTCAACCCCCCTTGTGCGGGCCGCGACAGCGAACAGGTCAACTCCGAGAGCGATGTAAGGGTTTTTAACTAGACGCCGGAAAAACGAGAAAACATGCGTCGCCATATCCCTCGCAGGGGACTACGCCGCGTGGAGCGGCAGAATAGGAAAAGACAGCGCGCCGATGTTTTCCGTTTGGAGGAGACATCGACGCGCCAGGGTGATGCATTGGGAGAAGAAAAAGACTCCCCGGATTCGATCACTCGTCCTTTTCTGCGTCTGCGTCGGTGTCGTCCACATCAGCGGACGAATCGGCAGACGACTCGGCCGCCGCTTCGGTCGGCTCGATCTTCTCGAGTCGATAGCCGTAGTTGTAAGTCGGCGCCAGACGATAGCCGTTCTCGGGCCGCAACTTCAGCTTGCCCCGCACGCGCGAGACGTGGGTGTCGACCGTGCGCGTCGCCAGGTCGGGGTTGCGGCCCCACACCGCTTCTAGCAAGTGTCCGCGCGACAGCAGGCGACCGATGTTGCGGAACAGGAAGACCGCCAGGTCGAACTCCTTTTCGGTCAGCTCGACCGGTTCGCCGTTGAGGCTGATGCGCTTGGCCTGGAGATCGATGACGTAGGGGGGCGCTTCGATGGGCTCATCCACGCCCCGCGGCTTGATGCGCCGGAACACGGCATCGATGCGCGACAGCAACACCCGCTGCGCGACGGGTTTGACGATGTAGTCGTCCGCCCCCACCTGCAGGCCGGCAACGATGTCGTCTTCGGATTCGCGGGCGGTCACGAAGATCGCCGGGGTCTGGTCGCGACGCTCATCGCGGAGCCAGCGCACGAATGCCTCGCCGGAAAGGTCCGGCACCATCCAGTCCACAAGATACAGGTCGACGCTCTCGCGCGAGGCGAAGCGAAGCAGGTCGCGCGTGAGGCCGAAACTATGAACGTCGTGGCCGGCATCCTTCAACCAAGCGGTAAACAACGCCGACTGGGTCGGATCGTCTTCAAGCAGTGCGATGCGCATGCTGGTCACCTCTATGGGAGTTGGTATTCCATGGCGGTCCTTGCCCGATTCTGCAGCCGGCCGGGCTGGGATACGCCATGGTCCTTCTGTTTGATTCTAGCGCGCCGCCACTGAGTCGCTCACATTCCGCTCACGCGGTCGCCCACGAACGGATTGGAGGCACGCTCGACGCCGAAAGATGACATTGGCCCATGGCCGGGTATGAAATCAACATCATCCCCCAAGGGCCAGAGCTTGCCACGAATTGCGCCGATCAGGGCGGCGTGATCGCCGCGCGGAAAGTCCGTTCGTCCAATTGACCCAGCGAAAAGCACATCCCCCACCACGGCCAGCCTGGACGGCGCGTGGAAAAACACCACGTGCCCCGGCGTGTGGCCCGGGCAATGCAGCACCTGCAGCGCCTCGCGGCCAACCGTGACGGTGTCGCCGTCATCGAGCCACCGGTTCGGCTCGAAGGAGCGCGACGGTGGCAGACCGAACATGCGGCTCTGGTCGGCGAGCTTTTCAATCCAGAAGCGCTCTTCTTCCTGCGGCCCTTCGATCGGAACACCGGCGTTTTCGGCCAACTCAGCCGCGGCGCCTGCGTGATCGATGTGCCCGTGTGTCAATAGGATCTTCGTCAGCCGCGCGCCGGTAGCGGCCAGTTGCGCTTCAATGCGCGGCAGGTCGCCGCCAGGGTCGACGACGGCCGCCTCCATGCTTTCGGTACACCAGAGAATGGTGCAATTCTGCATGAATGCGGTGACTGGGACGATTTTGTATTCCAATGCCATGCAACAACCTCTGTTTATGACAGGTGTGCGCTGCGGCCACCATCGACGGCCAGCACCTGCCCGGTGACATATCCCGCATCCAGCAACAAAAAGCGCACGGCATCGGCGATATCCCGCGGGGAGCCGGTCCGTCGCAGTAGCGTATGGTCGACGATCCGCTGGCGCTCGGCAGCCGGGAACTGATCATCCTCCGGCCATTCGATGGGGCCCGGCGCCACGCCATTGACGCGCACGGCCGGAGCAAGATCGATTGCCAGGGCCCGCGTCAGGCCGAGCAGGCCGGCCTTTGCCGCCGAGTACACCAGATAGCCGGGCATCGGCCGTTCGGCGTGGATGTCCACAATGTTGATCACCCCGCCGCCCGAAGCACGCAAGGCGGGTGCCGCAGCCTGGGTCAGAAAGAGTGGCGCCTTCAGATTGGTGCCGACCAAGTCCGACCAGGCCGCTTCATCGACCTGCCCCAACGCTGTGGGATAGAAGGTGGACGCGTTGTTGACCAGACCGTCCAGCCGGCCGAAACGCGCCACCACCGCACCGACCAACGGAGCCAGCAGTGGCACGTCGAGCAGATTGGCGGGAAAAACGTCCGCAGAATCCGGACGTACGCTGTTGAGCTCTTCCGCCAGGGCGTGCGCTGGCGCGACCGATCCGTGGCAATGGATCGCCATCCGGCAACCTGCCTCGTGCAGCCGGCGGACAATTGCAGCGCCGACGCGCCGGGCGCCGCCGGTCACCAGTACGACGCGGGGCGCGGAAGGGGCAGCTTGTGTATCGATCGCTCAGCCCTCCCAGATGACGGGCTCACTGTCGCGCTGGGCATAGCCGAGCAGGTCGAGCAAGGGCGCCGCCCGCTGCGAAAAACTCACTGCGGCAGCCATGCCGCGCGGTTTGTCTTCATCGTCATCGTCCTCGTCGGTTTCCGGCGGATTGGCGCGGCGGTCTTCTTCGACAGCGGCGCGCAGCCCCGCGATCGCGGCCGGCAACTGCTCTACGGTGACGATGCCGCGTCTGTCGTTGGGGTCCTTGCCCATGGCGTCGAGCATGCGTTCCGCAACCTTGCCGAACATGATGACGTCGCCAGCGGCGCGCGATTTGAAAGTGATGAGCATGGGGTCTCCTGTCGTGGTTCATGCCGGGGCACGCCCCGGTGTCGACACCCGACACGATAGCGCAGTTCAGGAGGATGAGTCAGGCGCGAAAAGACTACTCGCAACGCGAGCCGCGGCCGTCAAAACGGATCGGTCGCACTTTGCTGAACACGGACGGCGGCGTGCAACGTTCAGCGCAGTTGGTGAATGTGATGGTCACGCCGCCCTTGCCGTCGTCGCGAATGCGAGCGACACAGCGGGTCTGGCGCCCCCTCAATTCAACGTAAGGCTGTGAGCGGGTCTGCTTCATGTCGGCCAGCTCGAATACGCATTGGCCCTGGCCCGGCGCCTGGATCACGGTGCGCATGCGGCGTACCGTTCCGTCGCGCACCTCCAGCGTGGCATCGCCGCTTTCGCCGCTGTCACGCAGGAAATGGCAATCCGCAGCCAGTGTGATCGGCTTGGCAGGAGGAACTTTCGCGGGTTTGGCCGGCGCCGGCCTTGCCGGTTCAGGGGCAGGCGCCGACGGCGGAAGGGGCGGCGGAAGCACTGGCGTTTCGACCACCTCGGGGACGGGTTCGGGTGCAGGCGGAGGTGGCGTGGCGCAACCTGCGAACGCGATCGCGAGAATCAGCAGGCTTGCACGCAATCCCTTGTTGGCGCCGTACAACTTAGCCTCGGCGGAAGCTTGCCAGCAGCACGCCGGCACCGATGAAAAGTCCGCCGAACATCCGGTTGACGGCCCGCGCATGGCGGCCGCGCAGCGCGCGCAGGACCCGCGACGCCAACAAGGTGTAACTGCTCATCACGACCATGTCGGTCGCGACCAGCGTAGCCGCGCAGATCGCGTACTGGGGCCACTGCGGCGCATTGGGATCGATGAACTGCGGCAACACCGCGAGCATGAATAGAATGCCCTTGGGATTGCTGGCGTTGACCAGGAAACCGCGCAGCACCAGATTGCGTCGGGATGAATCCGCCACCTCGGCTTCGAGCGGGTCGTTGCCAGCACTTGCCCGCCACTGTTGGATGCCGAGCCAGACGAGATAGGCCGCGCCCAGCCATTTGACGACGTCGAAAGCAACCGCCGACGCGGCAAGAATGGCGCCAAGCCCCGCCGCCACGACGGTCACCAACATCACCACGCCGGCCTGCAGACCAAAGATGTTCCACACCGCCCGCCTGTAGCCGTAGCGCAATCCGGCCGTCATGCATGACAGTGCGCCGGGGCCGGGCGACAGGCTGATCAGCCAGCTTGCAACGAAGAATGCGAGCCAAGTATGGAGAGGCACGGGAGCTCTGGATCGGATAGGTGGAGGGCAGCAGTATCGCAGACGACATTGTGTCGCTGCTTGACAACATCACCACTCGGCGCCGATGAGCGCCGCACGCTTGCCTTGGTGTTCGTTCGCAAGCCGCGAGCGCCGCCAAGAACGGAAGAAATGCCTTCAGAATGCCCCGCGCCGCGCTCTCCGGACTTTCAGGGCCACTCGCGTGCAAACTGCCGGCCTGGCGGTCGTTGGACAGGCTCGGACACGTCGACAGGCGTACCCAGATGGATAAAGCCCAGCAGACGATCGGGTGCGTCGAACCCCAACGCGTGCGCGACGCGCGGGTCCTGACTCGGCGCGCCGGTCACCCAGAAAGCGCCATATCCCAAGGCATGCGCTGCATTGAGAATGTTCATGCCCGCCGCGGCTACGGACATGAGTTGTTCAAATTCCGGGACCTTGTGGCCCTGGGTCAGATGAGCGCCCAACGCAATCAGCATTGGCGCGCGCAGAATCTTGGCGCGTGTGCGCTCGAGCTTGTCGTGCGTAATGTCGGGCTCGCCCATGCGAGCAGACTCGGCACACAGGTCCGCCAGCGTCTGACGGGCGGCGTCGCGAATCACCACGAAACGCCACGGGCGCAACTGCCCATGATCGGGCGCTCGCACGGCGGCATCGAGTATGGCGTCCAGTTCAGTGTCGCTCGGCACAGGCGCGCGCAGACGCTTGACCGAACGGCGGTCAAGCAGGCCGCTCAGCATTGCGGGATCAGGGGGCGAAGCCGGACGGCGCATACCAGCGCCTTCGTCGTCGTGTATATGGAACATCGATAAATACTCCGTTGGGGTGCTGTTGTTGTTGTCTGCCGCACTTCTTATGCCGGGGTGTCTTCTCGGCCGCGGCGGATTTCTTCCACCGCACGCATGAGGATCTCGGCCACGCGTCGCTGCTCGTCGGCGTCGGCGTGGGCGGCTTCGTGTACGGCGGATCTGACTGCATGGCGGGCCTGGGCGAGTTCCGGAGTGCCTTCAGTCGGGCCTTCTTCGGCCTCGCCTGCAAAGAACTTCCGCACACGGTCCAGCTTGCGGGCGATGTGCCCAAGCCGCTGCAACATCTCGTCTGCATTGCCGCGATTGGCCTCGAGATGGGCACGGCCCGTGTCGGTGATGCTGTACTGCTTCTTGCTGCCCTCGGCACTCACCTCGGCATAGCCGATCTCTTCGAGGTAGGTGAGCGCCGGATACACCATGCCCGGGCTGGGCGCATAGAAGCCACCAGAGTGCTCTTCGAGCGCCTTGATGAGTTCATACCCATGGGAAGGTTTGCGTTCCAGCAGCGCCAGCAGGAGGAGTTGCAGGTCGGACGACGCCAGCTTTCGCGCCTTGGGGAATCCGCGCCCGCCGAAGCCCATGGCGTCATCGCCAAAACCCCCGAAGAAACCGCCGCGACGACCTCCATGACTGCCCGGCATGCAATGGAAAGCGTTGTGAGGGCGAGCGGAGTGGAAAATTGATCTGAACATGACGTTACCTTTTTATATCTTACGATGTATATCGCAAGATATACGTGCAGTTCCAAAACGTCAACTCCGCGGTATCGGGCGCCACAAACGACAACGCCCGCCTCACTGACGTGACGGCGGGCGTTTCCCTGTGGAAGAGGGGTTTTCTTACTGCGGCAGCGGCTGGCCTGCGACCTTGTGGGCGATGATCTGCGCAGCTTGCGGCGACACAACACCAAACATCATGAAGCCATCGGGCAGAGGGTCCTTGAGCAGAGGCATCGCCACGATGTCCTGCCCCACGACCACGGCGAGACGACTTCCGCTGTTCGCGCGACTGACGTCGGCGAGCTTCGCCTTGCCGGCGTCGTTAAAGTACAGTCCGATGAAACCTTGGCCGTCCTTATTCGCCATCGGATCGATGTTGGTCAGGTCGGCGCTGCCCAGTAAGGGCTTGGGGTTGATATAGACAGTGTCCGTGCCGACGGTGGTCCGATCCCAGCCTTTGACTTCCTTCGGCGAGGTCATGAGGATGTAGAGCGGTTCTGCCTTGACGGCCTGAGCGGTCTGCGGGGCCTGTGCCGTAGCGGCCTTCTGCGCAGGCGCCGGCGTCTGAGCGCCGGAAAGAGGAGCGAACAGGCTCACCGAGACGGCAAGCAGCGAAGACATTAGGGTGGAGGGTTTCATATGCGTCGTCCTTAAAGAGTGATTTCTCCCTGAAAGAACGCGCATAGTGGCGTATCGGCCCCAGCGTCAATACGTTATCGATCAAGTAGATAGGACGAATTGCGTAAGAAGATGTGCCCCCTGGCCCAAGCCAAGACAGTACCTAGGAGAGACCTCCCGAACTCTTAAGAAAGAATGAGAATTCCCTAGTTTTCTACAGTCTGACCCCGACAAAGGACGACCATGATTCACGTGCGCAAAGCCGAAGACGGCAAGGTTCGCCAACAGATCGATGCGGACGGCCACACGCTGTTCGCCGATACAGCAGCCGGAAATGGCGGTGACGGTTCAGCGCCGGACCCGCATGCGCTGCTCGATGCAGCCTTGGGGGCGTGCACTGCACTGACGGTTACGTTGGTTGCGCAGCGACGGCAGATCCCATTGCAGGACGTAAGGGTCAGCATCTCGCACAAGGAGGGGGACGGCGTCTACACCATGGATCGCCGGATAGAGCTGGTGGGCGACCGGAGCGAAGAGCAGCGCGAGTTCCTGCTCGGGATCGCCAACCGCTGCCCGATCCACCGGACGCTGACGGGGCATATCGAGATCGACACGCAGCTGGTCTGACGATCCGCCAGATGACACGCAGCGCCGCACATTCGATGTGCGGCGCCATTTTGCCCCGATCAGCCTTGCGGTGCTGCCTCGTCAGGCTCGAAGGCTTCTGGATGTTGCTTGGCAATCTCGGGCAATGTGCGCCAGATTTCGCGGAGGTGGGCGCGGACAGCTTCGCCCGCTGCGGCCGGATCCCCCAGCTCGATGGCATCGACGATACGTGAGTGTTGGTCGACCAGCAGATTGAACGGGGTCTCGCGCTCCAGGCTCAGGTAGCGGACGCGGTCCATCTGCGCCTTCACGTCTTCAACGACCTGCCACGCAAAGTCGCGGTCGCAACCGTTCGCAAGGGCTTGGTGAAATGCTTCGTCGAGTGCGTTGAAGGCGGCCCGGTCATCATCGGCAACCGAGGCCTGTTCGCGCAGGATGCCGCGCAGCCTGACCACGATGTCGGCCCGACCGGCATGCGAGGCCAGTTCCTGCACGACGGCCACCTCGATCACCTCGCGGACAAACCGTGCCTGCATCACCTGGCGTGCAGAAATGCGACGCACGTACGTGCCGCGCTGGGGCAGCACTTCAATGAGGTTTTCGTATGCGAGCTTGGCAAACGCCTCGCGGACCGGTTGTCGACTGACGTCGTAGTGGCGACAGACATCCGACTCGGACAAGGACTGCCCTGCCTTGAAGCGGCCTTCGATGATGGCGCGCCGCAGTTCGTCGTGCAGCAGGGCCGCCGTGGATTTCGGCACTTCGTACCCCAAACCCTTGGGGCCGCGCCGGACCAGTTCCCGTTCTCCCACTTAACTCCTCCACTGCTCGCGCTCAAGCCGGCGCGTTCTTTGTGATGGCTGCGAACCCCGTGGCAAATCCGCCCTGGAGCACCAAGGGCCGATGATTGCACAAAGCGGGCTGGTCCGTATTGCCATCCTGCGGCTAACCGGCATGGCGGAAACGATCAGGGCCCCACGAGTGGAGCCCTGAAAACAGCGGTTGAGCGCCTCCGCGGGCGCCCAGGACCTTACTTGACCTGTTGGGCCAGTTCGCCCGCCTTATAGCGGGCGGCCATCTTTTCCAGATTGATCGGCTTGATCCTGGCTGCCTGGCCGGCACTGCCGAAAGCTTCGAAGCGCGCCTTGCAGATCAGCTTGGCTGCCTCACGGGCAGGCTTCAGATAATCGCGCGGATCGAACTTGCTGGGATTTTCCGCCAGGTACTTGCGGATAGCAGCGGTCATCGCCAGACGAATGTCGGTGTCGATATTCACCTTGCGCACGCCGTACTTGATGCCTTCGACGATTTCTTCGACCGGCACGCCGTAGGTTTCCTTCATGTCGCCGCCGAACTCACGGATGACCGCCAGCAGTTCCTGCGGAACGCTGGACGAGCCGTGCATCACGAGATGGGTATTTGGGATGCGGGCGTGGATTTCCTTGATGCGACTGATCGCCAGAATGTCGCCGGTGGGCTTGCGGGTGAACTTGTAGGCGCCGTGAGAGGTGCCGATGGCGATGGCGAGCGCGTCACACTGGGTCTGCTTGACGAAGTCGGCGGCCTGCTCCGGATCGGTCAGCATGGACGAGTGATCCAGTACGCCTTCCGCGCCGATGCCGTCCTCTTCGCCGGCCATGCCCGTTTCCAGCGAGCCGAGGCAACCCAGTTCGCCTTCCACCGTCACGCCGATGGCGTGCGAGAACTTGACCACTTCGCGCGTGACGGCAACGTTATAGTCGTAATCCGACGGCGTCTTGCCGTCTTCCTTCAACGAACCGTCCATCATCACCGACGAAAAACCGGAACGGATCGCGGCCTGACACACAGCGGGGCTCTGACCATGGTCCTGATGCATCACGACAGGAATGTGCGGATAGGCTTCCACCGCTGCCGAGATAAGGTGGCGAAGGAACGGCTCGCCGGCGTACTTACGGGCGCCTGCCGATGCCTGCATGATGACCGGGCTATCGCATTCGGCGGCCGCCTCCATGATTGCCGTGACCTGTTCAAGGTTGTTCACATTGAAGGCGGGCAGGCCGTAGGTGTTTTCGGCCGCATGGTCGAGGAGTTGGCGCATCGAAACGAGTGGCATCGCGGTTTCCTGGATGAGTTGGGTAGATGGGTTGAAATTCTTGTGGGGCGGATTCTACTCCCAAGACGGGGGTGAAAATGTCGGAGAGACACCGTAGGGGCACACGATAGTCATCATTAATGATGTGCCCCTCGATGTCGGAACAGCAAGAAAAAGGCCGGCTCCCTTGCGGGAGCCGGCCTTGCAATGCGTCAAGCGCGGAAGGAGATACCTCAGACCTCGCCGATGCGCACCACCTTCAGGCTGTTGGTGCCGCCGGACTGGCCGAGCGGCTCGCCGACGGTGATCACGATCACGTCACCACGCTGCACCAGTTTGTGGCGCAGCAGCGTCTGTTCGGCTTCACGCAGCAGGCGTTCGCGGTCGTCCGTGATGCGCGGCATCAGGATCGGCTGCACGTCGCGCAGCAGCGCGCACTTGCCCAGCGTCGACTCTTGTGAGGTTAGCGCATAGATAGGCACACCGGCACGCAGACGGCTCATCCACAGCGCGGTCGAACCCGATTCGGTCAACGCCACGATGGCCTTGGCACCCATGTGGTAGGCCGTGAACAGCGCAGCCATGGCGATCGACTGGTCGATGCGGGTGAAGGTGCGGTTCAGGAAGTCCTGATCCAGCGTCACCGGGAAGGACTTTTCAGCCTCTTCACAGATGCGCGCCATGGTTTCGACCACTTCGACCGGGAACTTGCCAGCGGCGGTTTCGGCCGACAGCATGACGGCGTCGGTGCCATCCAGCACGGCGTTGGCCACGTCGGACACTTCGGCGCGCGTCGGAACCGGGCTGGAGATCATGGATTCCATCATCTGCGTGGCGGTGATGGCGATCTTGTTCAGCTCACGGGCCAGGCGGATCATCTTCTTCTGCAGCGCGGGCACGGCAGCTTCGCCGACTTCAACGGCCAGGTCGCCGCGAGCGACCATCACGCCGTCGCAGGATTCGAGGATTTCACGCAGGTTTTCCGGTTCGACGGCTTCGGTACGCTCGATCTTGGCGATCGTCAGCGCCTGGCTGCCGGCCGAACGGATCAGCGTGCGCGCCATGTACATGTCGGCCGAGGTCTTCGGGAACGACACCGCGACGTAGTCCACGCCCATTTGCGCGGCCGTCTTGATGTCTTCCATGTCCTTGGCGGTCAGGGCCGGAGCAGTCAGGCCACCGCCCTTCTGGTTGATGCCCTTGTTGTTCGACAGTTCACCGCCGAAACGCACGGTAGTGTGGATTTCGTTGCCGATGATGCGTTCGACGTCCAGGACGATGGCACCATCGTTCAGCAGCAGGATCGTGCCGGGGCGAACGTCCTTGGGCAGATCCTTGTAGTCCAGGCCGACGCGTTCGTCGTTACCGAGTTCGCAGTCCGAGTCCAGAATGAACTTCTGGCCCTTTTCGAGGAAGGTCTTGCCGTTCTCGAACTTGCCGACGCGGATCTTCGGGCCTTGCAGGTCGGCCAGGATGGCGACTTGCTTGCCGACGCGGCGGGCGGCTTCGCGCACGATGTTGGCGCGGTTGATGTGGTCTTCGGCCTTGCCGTGCGAGAAATTCAGACGGACAACGTCGACACCGGCCCGAATCATGCGTTCGAGAACTTCCGGGTCATTCGAGGACGGGCCGAGAGTGGCCACGATTTTGGTATGGCGTTGCATCCTGACTCCTTGATAGGAAGAGAGCGGAGGGAGTTTTTCGGTAGCTGCAACAGAGGGTGCCGCACTCGTTTCCTTTGTAGTGCGTACAACCTTGCTGCGCGAGACTTTCTTGACGGGCTTGTTTGCCAAGCCTTCGTTTTTCTTCATGGCGTCTTGCACCCGTGGGCGCTCAAAAATAAAGCGCCGGATACTGAGACCCGGCGCTTGGGGTTCGTTTAGCCGTTGGCGCGTTGCTTGAGGGCTTCGACCGCCGGCAGGGCCTTGCCTTCCAGGAATTCCAGGAAAGCACCGCCGGCCGTCGAGATATAGCCCACCTTGTCGCCGATGCCGAACTTGGCAATGGCGGCAATGGTGTCGCCGCCGCCGGCCAGCGACATGCCGGACGACGATGCGATGGCATCGGCAATGACCTTGGTGCCATTGGCAAAGGCGTCGAACTCAAAAACGCCGACCGGGCCATTCCAGACGATGGTCTTGGCGGCCTTCAACTGCTCGGCGAGCCTGGCGGAGGTTTCCGGGCCGATGTCCAGGATCATGTCGTCAGCGGCCACATCCTTGGCAGCCTTGACGGTCGCCACGGCAGTCGGAGCGAATTCCTTGGCCACCACGACATCGGTCGGGATGGGCACGGAGGCGCCACGTTTGGCCATCTTGTCGATGATCTGGCGGGCATTTTCGACCAGGTCGGCTTCTACCAGCGACTTGCCCACCGGCAGGCCGGCCGCGACCATGAACGTGTTGGCGATGCCGCCACCGACGATCAATTGATCGACCTTGTCGGCCAGGCTGTCCAGGATGGTCAGCTTGGTAGAGACCTTCGAACCGCCGACGATGGCGGTCAGCGGGCGCTCGGGCGCGACCAGCGCGCGGCCCAGCGCTTCGAGTTCAGCAGCCAGCAGCGGACCGGCGCAAGCCACGGGCGCGGCCAGCGCCAGCGCATGCGTGGTGGCTTCGGCACGGTGAGCCGTGGCAAAAGCATCGTTGGCGTAGATGTCGCAGAGCTTGGCCATCTTGGCAGCCAGTTCTTCGCTGTTCTTCTTTTCGCCCTTGTTGACGCGGCAGTTCTCCAGCAGCACGACTTCGCCGGGAGCGACCGTGAAGCCGCCATCGACCCAGTTCTGGATCAGGCGAACGGGCTGGCCGAGCAGGTCGGACATGCGCTTGGCCACCGGGGCCAACGAATCGACGGGCTTGAATTCGCCTTCGGTCGGACGGCCCAGGTGCGACGTGACCATCACGGCAGCGCCCTTGTCCAGCGCCAGCTTGATGCCGGGCACGGAAGCGCGGATGCGGGTGTCATCGGTGATCGCACCAGTGTCGTCCTGCGGCACGTTCAGGTCGGCGCGGATGAATACACGCTTGCCGGCCAGATCCAGATCGGAGAGTTTCTTGAATTGCATGATGAATCCCGTTCAGTGAAAGGTGAGGGTGAATGGCGGCGGGCGGCTGCGACGCGGCGCACGGCCGGCCACTGCTTCACCATCCACGGTCCACTTACTGCGCGCATACGAAGGGCGCCGCAGAATTGCGACGCCCTCGGAGGCGGCTCAGACGCTTACTTGGCGACGACGCGGACCATCTCCAGCACCTTGTTGGAGTAGCCCCATTCGTTGTCGTACCAGGACACGACCTTGACGAAGGTGCCATCCAGCGCGATGCCTGCGTCGGCGTCGAACACCGAGGTGCAGGGTTCGCCACGGAAGTCGGTCGACACGACCTTCTCTTCGGTGTAGCCCAGCACGCCCTTCAGTGCGCCTTCGGAAGCGGCCTTCATGACCTTGCAGATTTCTTCGTAGGTCGTTTCCTTGTTCAGCTCGACCGTCAGGTCGACCACCGACACGTCGGAGGTCGGCACGCGGAACGACATACCCGTCAGCTTCTTGTTCAGCTCGGGGATCACCTTGCCCACAGCCTTGGCAGCGCCGGTCGAGGACGGGATGATGTTTTCCAGGATGCCGCGGCCACCGCGCCAATCCTTGTTCGACGGGCCATCAACGGTCTTCTGCGTGGCGGTCGTGGCGTGCACTGTGGTCATCAGGCCGCGCTTGATGCCGAAGGTATCGTTCAGGACCTTGGCCACCGGGGCCAGGCAGTTAGTCGTGCAGGAAGCGTTCGAGATGATCGCCTCGCCCTTGTAGGCCTTGTCGTTGACGCCGTACACGAACATCGGGGTGTCGTCCTTCGACGGGGCGCTCATGATGACCTTCTTCGCACCAGCCTTGATGTGGGCTTCTGCGGTTTCCTTGGTCAGGAACAGGCCGGTCGATTCAACGACGACGTCGGCGCCGACTTCGGTCCAGTTCAGCTCGGCCGGGTTCTTGATGGCCGTCAGGCGGATTTTCTTGCCGTTGACGATCAGCGTGTTGCCATCGACGGCGACTTCACCCTTGAAGCGACCATGCACGGAATCGAACTTCAGCATGTAAGCCAGATAGTCCGGCTCGAGCAGGTCGTTGATACCGACGATTTCGATGTCGGAGAAATTCTGGACGGCGGCGCGGAAAACCATGCGGCCGATGCGGCCGAAACCATTGATACCAACCTTGATTGCCATTTTTATACTCCTAGTTAGCAAAAGTTCTTCAACATCCACCACCTTCGCGTGCGGCGCTGCACAACGCGCCGCTTGAATCCGGCCGGGGGCAATCCGGATACGCGAAACAACCAGTCTATATCAGCTTCATGACAGCTTCGACAGCCTTCTCTGGCGTGAAGCCGAAATGACGGAAGAGTTCCCCGCCGGGGCCGGATTCGCCGAAACGATCCATCCCGATGACGGCCCCTTCGAGGCCCACATACTTGTACCAACCGTCGGTGACGCCGGCTTCGATCGCGACGCGCGGCACGCCTTGCCCCAGCACTTCGCGGTGGTATTCCGCGCTTTGCAGATCGAACAGTCGCGTGCAGGGCATCGACACCACGCGGACCGGAATGCCGCGTTCTGCGAGCAGCTTCTGCGCGCCCAGCGCGACGCCGACTTCGGAGCCGGTCGCGATCAGCACGGCGCGCGCTGCGCCGCCGACTGCTTCAGACAACACGTAACCGCCACGGCGGATCGCCGCCACCTGCTCCGCCGTACGCGGAGAAAACGGCAGGTTCTGACGCGTCAGCGCCAACACGCTGGGACCGTCGTGGCGCTCGATGCTGGCCGCCCAGGCCACCGCCGTTTCGACCGTATCGGCCGGACGCCAGACGTTCAGGTTGGGGATCATGCGCATCGAAGCAACATGCTCCACCGGCTGGTGCGTCGGACCGTCCTCGCCCACACCGATCGAATCGTGGGTAAAGACCATGATCTGGCGCACGCCCATCAGTGCCGCCATGCGGATGGCGCTGCGGGCGTAGTCGGAGAACACCAGGAACGTGGCGGTATAAGGAATATAGCCGCCGTGCAGCGCGATGCCGTTGGCAATCGCCACCTCGGCGAATTCGCGCACGCCGTAGTTGATGTAGTTGGCACCCGTGACGCCCGGCAGGAACTCCTTCGAGCCGGACCACAGGGTCAGGTTCGAACCGGCCAGGTCGGCCGAGCCGCCCAGCAGTTCGGGCAGCGCCGGTGCCAGCGCCTCGATGGCCTGCTGCGAGGCCTTGCGGGTCGCAATCGATTCAGCCTTGTTCTGAGCCTTGTCCAGCAGCGCTTCACGTGCGGAAGCATAGGACTGCGGCAGCAGGCCGATCTGGCGGCGTTCGAATTCGGCGGCCAGTTCGGGGTGTGCGGCCTTGTAGGCGGAAAAACGCTCATTCCACTCGGCTTCGCGGGCGGCACCGGCAGCCTTGGCGTCCCAGGCGGCGTAAACATCGGCCGGAATTTCGAACGGCGGGTGGTTCCAGCCGATCACCTTGCGTACGGCTTCGACTTCGGCCGCGCCAAGTGCCGCGCCGTGGGCGTCGGCGGAGTTGGCCTTGTTGGGCGAGCCCATGCCGATAACGGTGCGGCAGATCACCAGCGACGGGCGCTCATTGTCAGCCTTGGCTGCCTGCGTGGCGGCTTCGATGGCTTCGGCGTCATGGCCGTCGATGGGGCCGAGCACCTGCCAGCCATAGGCTTCGAAGCGAGCCTTGGTGTCGTCGGTGAACCAGCCGGTGACTTCGCCGTCGATGGAGATACCGTTGTCGTCGTAATAGGCAATGAGCTTGCCCAGCTTCCACGTACCGGCAAGCGAGCTGGCTTCGTGGCTGACGCCTTCCATCAGGCAACCGTCGCCGAGGAACACGTAGGTGTGGTGGTCGACGACGTCGTGACCGGGTCGGTTGAAGGTTTCGGCCAGCAGCTTTTCGGCCAGCGCGAAGCCAACGGCGTTGGTCAGACCCTGACCCAGCGGGCCGGTGGTCGTTTCAACACCGACAGTCTGGAAATTCTCGGGGTGGCCCGGGGTACGCGAGCCGAGTTGCCGGAAGCGCTTGATTTCTTCGATCGGCAGATCGTAGCCCGTCAGGTGCAGCAGCGCGTACAGCAGCATCGACCCGTGGCCGTTCGACAGGACGAAACGGTCGCGGTTGGCCCACTTGGGGTTGGCCGGGTTGTGCGACAGATGGCGGCGCCAGACGACTTCGGCGATTTCCGCCATGCCCATCGGCATGCCGGGGTGGCCGGAATTTGCCTGCTGGACGGCGTCCATCGCCAGCGCGCGGATGGCACCTGTGATGGGCGTGAAAACGGGGGTCTTGGGGGTATTTTGCATAGTCACTTCTGGCGGAAAGGCCTTGGGCGGTGTCGACAAGAGTGGAATTATCTGCGAAACAGGGCATTGGACGCCACAAAACCGCCCGGTTTCGTTTCCGCCAGACAATATTCTCTGGAAAATTAACAGTTATTCCGACGGCACCGATTGATCGCCCGCAAGACCAGCACGAACTGTCTGACGCGGATTTTCCCGCTTGCTCAGTCCTGGCTGCGCGCCATGGCCTTCTGGCGCCGTTCGACGAGGCGCCAGATAAGCGGTGTCAGGATGAGCTGCATCGCCAGGTCCAGCTTGCCGCCGGGCACCACGATGGAATTGGCCCGGCTCATCCACGAGCCGGCAATCATATTGAGCAAATAGGGAAAATCCTGCCCGCGCGGATTGCGGAAGCGGATCACGACGAGCGTTTCGTCGGCCGTCGGCACATCGCGCGCAATGAACGGATTCGACGTATCGACGACTGGCACGCGCTGGAAATTAATGTGTGTGCGGGCGAATTGCGGAACGATGGTGTGCACGTAATCGTGCATGCGACGCAGGATTGTCTGCTGCACGGCTTCCATCGAATAGCCACGCGTACGGGTGTCACGATGGATTTTCTGAATCCACTCCAGGTTGATGGTCGGCACCACGCCGATCAGCAGATCGACATGGCGAGCGACGTCGTGCGTGTCGGTCACCACTCCACCGTGCAGGCCTTCGTAATACAACAGGTCCGAGCCTTCCGGCAGAGGCTCCCATTCGGTCAGCGTACCCGGTTCCTGGCACCAGCGCGCAGCGTCGACCTCATCGTGCACGTAGTGGCGATGCGTGCCGGTGCCGGTGCGGGCGTACCCGGCGAACAAGGCCTCGAGCCGATCGATGTGATTGGCCTCGATTCCAAAATGGCTCGGCGCCGGCTCACCGCGTTCTTCGGCGTGGAGGATGCGTTCGGTCATCTCACGGCGGTCGTAGCGATGAAAGGCGTCGCCTTCGACCATGACCGCGCGTACGCCTTCGCGCCGAAAAATCCAGTCGAAGGTTCGCGAAACGGTCGACGTGCCCGATCCCGAAGAACCGGTCACCGCCACGATGGGATGCTTGCTCGACATGCTTGGCCCTACCCGTTCTGCTCTAGCCAGGCCTGCCACTCGTCATACAGCGCCCGATTGGCCGCCAGCACGACAGGGCTCTTGGCCGCCGGATCGGCCACCAGCGACCCGCCCCCCAGGACGCCGGCACAACCGCCCGCCTCGGCGAGGATCAGGCGGCCGGCAGCGTAATCCCACAGCGCCTGGCCGCCGTGCAGGTACACATCGATGCGGCCCGCGGCCGCAAAGCACCACTCCAGTGCGCTCGAGCCAAAATTGCGTTGCGAGTAATACGGCGGCGAGCGCACCAGGCTCACTGCAAGATCGGTCGGGATGCGCTTGAAGTCGATGCCCGCCACGGCGTCCGACAATCCCACGGCGCTTTCGCGCAGCGGCAACTGCACGCCATTGAGCCATGCTCCCGCACCACGCTCGGCGTAGAAAGCTTCGTCGCGCACGGGGTTGTACACCACGCCGAACTCGGTCTCGCCATTGACGAGGTAGGCCACCGACACGGCAAACACCGGAATGCCGTTGGAGAAATTCGTTGTCCCGTCGATGGGATCGATGCACCACAGCCCGTCGCGCCCGTCCTGCCAATGCGCCAGTTGTTCTTCCGGCGACATCTCTTCGCCGATGACGGGAGCGTCGAGCAAATGCGGAAGCCGCTCGGCGAGCGTCTTCTGCGCGGCGATGTCCGCCTCGGTCAGCGAACTGCCATCGAGCTTGCGTTCGCGGGTGATGTTCAGGAAGCGCGGCACGATGACGTCGCGGGACACGGCCCGCACGATCGACTCCAGCGCCAGCGCCCGGGCCAGCTTGGGCATCGGCCTTCTCCAGGGGATGATCGGATGCGCGGGAGCGAGTCGGGCGCCGCCTATAATGGCGGGCCGGTGGCGCAGCCCACGGGTTTTCGATCATAACATCATGACACCACGCTTCTACTGCCCGCCGGGCTCGACCGGCCCGCTCGCCAAAGGCGCCGAAATCGCCCTGCCACGCGAAGCGGCGCACCATGCCGACCGCGTACTGCGCATGCGCGTCGGCGATGCGCTGTGCATCTTCGACGGTGAAGGCCTGCGCTATTCCGGCCAGCTCACCGCCACCGGGCGCGAAGTGCGCATGCGCATCGATGCAGTCAGCGAATCCGCGAGCGAATCTCCGCTCGACATCACATTGGTGCAAGCGCTGGCAGTGGCCGACAAGATGGACTGGATCGTCCAGAAAGCCGTGGAACTGGGCGTCAATCGCGTGCAGCCCGTCGCCGCGGAACGCAGCGTACTGCGCCTGGATGGCGATCGCGCGGCCAAACGCGTCGCCCACTGGCAGCAGGTCGCGCAGTCGGCGGCCGAGCAATGCGGGCGCGATCGGCTCACCGCGATCGCGCCGGTCTCTTCGCTGCCGGCCTGGCTGGGCGGCGGTTTTGCCGGAGAGCGCTGGATTCTCGACCCCGTGGCGGGCACATCATTGCGCGACCGCGCCGCGCCCACGGGGCCGGTAGCGCTGCTCATCGGCCCGGAAGGCGGCTGGAGCGAAGCCGAACTGGCCGCCGCACGCACGGCCGGCTGCACGCCGATCACGCTCGGGCCGCGCGTGCTGCGCACCGAAACCGCCGGGCTGGCGACTGTGGCGGCAATGCTGGCGCTCTGGGGCGATTTCTAGCCCGTATCCGACAAGCGCATCGCCGTCCACCCGCGAACGTGGCATTCTTTGCGACTGCAGGCGGGGCAAGGCTCCGTCCGCACCGCGCACCTCCCGCCGCGCCGAGCGGCACAACCTCCGCGCGGATCGCTTTCATCCGATGGAGCAGGCATTGAACGACAAGGCACAGCATTCCGCTTTCAACGAGAACGTGACGGCAGCGCCGCCGATGACCGAATCCAACGCCATGCAGTTCGTGGATTGGGTCCGGGGCGCGGCGCCGTATTTTCACGCCTTCCGCGGAAAGACCTTCGTCATCGCTTTTGGCGGCGAAGTCGCGCAGGGCGAAGCGCTGCAGGATCTCTGCAACGACTGCAACCTGCTGGCAGCACTGGGCGTGCGCCTCGTGCTGGTGCACGGCTCGCGCCCGCATATCGAACAGGAACTCGCGCGACGCGGCCTTGAATCGGTCTATCACAAGAGCCTGCGCATCACCGATCGCCGCGCGCTCGAAGCCGTCAAGGCCGGCATGGGGGTGACGCGCATCGAGATCGAAGCCTGCCTCTCGCAGGGTCTGCCGAACACGCCGATGGCGGGCGCATACATGCGCGTGACAGGTGGCAACTTCATCGTTGCGCGCCCGATCGGCGTGGTGGACGGTATCGACTTTCAATACACCGGTTCGGTGCGCAAGGTCATCGCGGAAGAAATCTCCGCCGACCTGGACCAGCAGAACGTTGTTCTGATCACGCCGCTCGGCGTGTCACCCGCTGGCGAGATCTTCAACCTCGCCATGGAAGAAGTCGCCGAGGCCGTCGCCATCGCGCTGCAGGCCGAAAAACTCATCTACCTGTGCGACGCCCCCGGCCTGCTCGACGGCCAGGGCAATCTCATCGAAGCCATCACGGCGGATGAGGCCGAACGCAAATTCCAGGAAGGCGTAGGCCTGACCGAAGACCTCGACCTGTTCCTGCCGCGCGCCATCCGCGCCGTGCGCAACGGCGTTGCCCGCGCTCACTTGATCGACCGCGACAAGGACGGCGGCCTGCTGCTGGAATTCTTCACCCGCCAGGGCGTCGGTACGATGGTCACGCGCGATCCGCTGCATCGCATCCGCGAAGCAAACAACGAAGACATCGCCTCGCTGATCCACCTGATCCAGCCGCTCGAAGCCGATGGCACGCTGGTACGCCGCCCGCGCGAATTGCTGGAAAAGGAAATCGAACGCTTCACGCTGGTCGAGCACGACCACGTCGTCATCGGCTGCGCGGCGCTCTACCCGTTCCCCGAAGAGAGCATGGCCGAAATGGCCTGCCTGGCGATCCAGCCCGACTACCGTCGCGCCGGGCTCGGCGACCGACTTCTGCAACACATGGAAAGTCGCGCGCGCAACGCGGGTTTCTCGCGCCTGTTCGTACTGACGACGCGTACCGAGCACTGGTTCCGCGAGCGCGGCTTCGTCGAAGTCGCCCCCGAAGAACTGCCGGCCCGCAAGCGCGACCTGTATAACTTTCAACGGCGTTCCAAGGTACTGATGAAGACGCTGTAACGGAGGTGTCCGGTGGCAAAGCCCGCTGCCGGCGATCAGCGCCGGGTCCGCGCACGGCCGCGCCCGCCACCTCTTGTGCCCGTGCTCGCGTGCATGCTGCTCGTCGGCATCGCGCTATTTCCGTGGATCGTTGACTACCCGGCCAGCGCCGCTGGCTGGTCCTTGCTCGTGGCAGCAGTCTGCGCCGCTTGCTGGCTTGCGCATGTGGCCGGACGGCGCCACGTCGCCCCGCAAGGCGGCCGGGCGCCCGCCAACTACCGTCAACTGGCCGAAGACACGCCGGGGCTGGAAGCCCTGGTCGACATCGAGGGACGCCTGCTCTGGGTGAACAACGCCTTCCACGACATCACGGGCTACACCCTCGAGGAATGTGCACCGGCCGGCCGGATGGTCGACCTCTGCGTCGCACCGGCTGACCGGCGGCGCGCGCACGTCATGGCGCTGCGGGCGCTGCAAGGCCGCCCCAATACGGGCCACGAACTCCGTATCCGGCACCGCAATGGCAGCGAAGCCTGGTTCACATGCCGGTGGTATGCGTTGCGCGATGCCAGGGGGCGGCTCACCGGTGTCCGGCTGTCCGGCCAGAACGTCCAGCATCGGCGTGACATTGAAGCACGCCTGCGCGAGACCGTATCGGCCCTGCGCGAAGCACAGGTGCTGACTGATCTCTATCTGCGCCAGAGCGACGACGAACGGGCACGCCTCGCGGCGCTGCTCGACACGGTCACGCTCGGCATCGTGTTCATCGACCGGGAACGCCACGTACTCTACATAAACCCCGCTGCACGGGCGATGTGGGGCATCGCGGACCAGGCATCGACGGCGGGCATGGATGCCGGCACCCTGCTCGAATGCACCGCATCGTTGCGGGCCAACGACGCCGACTATCGCCGCCACCTTGCCGAGATTCTCGAACAGCGCGGCGCCTCCGAACCCTATGACATCGACATGAATGATGGGCGCGTGTTGCGCGAAGTCTCATCGATGGTCATGACGCGCGATGACGCAACGGCCATCGGGCGGCTATGGGTGCACGAAGACGTCACGGCAATGCGCTGTGCACAACAGCGGCTGGTGGATATGGCCGAGCGCGATCCGCTGACCAACCTGCTCAACCGCCGCCGCTTTGTGGAAGAGCTCGACCGGCAACTCGCCGACAGCCAGCGCCGCAGCCTTCAGGTGGGACTGATCTTCTTCGACCTGGACGCCTTCAAGCACGTCAATGACACGCTCGGACATCACATTGGAGACGCCCTTCTTTGCGCCGTGGCGGCCGGCGTAGCCGACATCGTCCGCCGCAACGAATTGTTCTTCCGCCTGGGCGGCGACGAATTCGCGATACTGGTGGCAGATACCGACGAAGAGAGCATGCTCTTGTTGGCACAGCGGGTACTGTGCACCATCGCGGAGCTTGCGCCACCCGGGATCGGCCACACCTGTCGCGTCAGCGCCAGCCTTGGCATCGCCATCGCGCCCCAGCATGCGCATGATTCGCACACACTCATGGCAGCGGCCGATCGCGCCATGTACGTGGCAAAATCACGCGGCAAGAATTGTTGCGAGGTAGCCTCGGCGTACCCGCAACAGGAACCATGAATCAGGTATCGGCATGAGCAGCGAAAATACCCCCAAGCCCGTCCGCACGGTCACCTGCCCGCAATGTGGCTCGCCCGCAGAGTGGTCGCCGCGCAATCCCTACCGCCCGTTCTGCTCCGAACGCTGCAAGCTCATCGATCTCGGCGCGTGGGCCTCCGAGTCCTATCGCGTGACGGGGCAGGAGCCGCCGCTGATGGACGACGACAGCTAGGAGCCCGCGCGTTCAGGCGCCCGGGCGCTTGCGATGGAACGTCACCGGTACGCTTACTGGCGGCGGCGACGCGAGGATATGTTTCTTCATCCTGCCGACGACGTGCATCTCGCACGGTTTGCAGTCAAAACGCAGCGTGAGCCGTTCGGCGCCATTCACGAGCGTCATCGGCTCGGCACGCACCTGCCCCTGTACGCCTTTCACCCCCTTGGCCTGCTTGGGGCAGAGGTTGAATGAAAAGCGCAGGCAGTGTTTGGTGATCATCAGCGACACCTCACCCGCCTCTTCATTGGCCTCGTAGGCTGCATCGATCAGCTTCACGCCGTGGCGCGCGTAGAAACGGCGGGCCGCGTCGTTGTAGACGTTGGCGAGATAGCTCAACGTATCGTCCGGATAACTGGCCGGCGGTTCGACGGGGGCCTTGCGCGGCAGGCGTTCCAGCGTTTTCGTGCGCGCCGCCTCGAGCGCGGCGATGCCATCGCGCCGCAGTGCGTTGAGCTGGGATGCCGGCACGAAATACCGGGCAGCGGCATCGTCGATCGTCACTTCGCGCGCCGCGAACATGGTGTTGCCGAGCTTCGACAGACCGTCGCGCAAAGCCATTGCCGCGCGTTCAGGATGCTCCGCAAGCACCTTGTCATGCGCCAGCGAAGCGCTGGCTGTCACGCCATCCTCATCCGTCAGCGACAGCACGAAGCCCGCATCGGCATCGCGCAACTGCATCCATACGCCCACGCGACGATCCGCGGATTTCTTCGTCAAGGCCTGTTCCCAGGCGTGGTCGCGATTGCGGCTGATCGCCGTACCCGGCTTCAATCCCGGCAGTGAAGCGATAGCCTCATTCGGCCAGACGCGCCACATGTTGCCTTCGACACACTGAGCCCGGTTGGCCTGCACGCCGACGACATCGCGCTTGTGCATGTAGTTGAGGCCGTCACCGTTGTGCAGCGGCGCGTCGGCCTCCATGTCGAAATGGTCGCCCGCCACGCGCGTCACCGTGCCGAGTGCCACGCCGACGAACTTCGGCGAATCGAAGGCGCCGATGTCTTCCTTGCGACCATTCACGAAATAATCCGTCGCGCTGCGATGGAAGGTCTTGTCCGGTTCGGGCGTGAACAGCAGGTACGTCTCGCCGCTGGAAGCACGCGCAAGCTCCGGCCGCTCGGTGAGAATTTCGTCGAGCAGCAAGCGATAGTGAGCGGTGATGTTCTTGACGTACCCGACGTCCTTGTAGCGGCCTTCGATCTTGAAGGAACGGACGCCCGCGTCGATCAGCGCACGCAGGTTGTCGCTCTGGTTGTTGTCCTTCATCGACAACAGGTGCTTGTCGAAAGCCACCACGCGCCCCTGCGAATCCTGCAACGTGTAAGGCAGGCGACAGGCTTGCGAACACTCGCCCCGGTTTGCGCTGCGGCCCGTGTGGGCGTGGCTGATGTAGCACTGGCCTGAGAACGCCACGCACAGCGCCCCATGAATGAAGAACTCCAGCGTCGCGTCGGTGGCGTCATGCACCGCACGAATCTGCTGCAGCGTCAGCTCGCGCGCCAGCACGATCTGCGAGAACCCGACGTCGGCCAGGAAGCGCGCCTTGTCCACGGTGCGGATATCCGTCTGCGTGCTCGCGTGCAACTGGATCGGCGGCAGATCGAGTTCGAGCAGGCCCATGTCCTGCACGATCAGCGCGTCCACGCCTGCGTCGTACAACTGCCAGATCAGCTTGCGCGCCGGCTCGAGTTCGGCGTCGTGAAGAATCGTGTTGAGCGTGGCAAAGATGCGCGCGCGGTAGCGGTGCGCGAACTCCACCAGCCCGGCGATATCCGACACGGTGTTCTCAGCGTTGGCCCGCGCGCCAAATGACGGCCCGCCTATGTATACGGCGTCGGCGCCATGCAGGACAGCCTCGCGGCCAATGTCGGCCGTCTTGGCGGGGGAAAGCAGTTCGAGATGTGGTGTCGTAGCCATGTCGGGGAATCCATGCCCGGCAATGTCTGGAGGCGCACCGCTCGGGAAGGTGCGAAGGGTAGGCGCACCCGCGCGGCCGGTCAAATCGGCAGAACAAACGAAAACGGGCCGCAATGCGGCCCGTTGGTAACAGCTCGTGTCGCGTCGGTCAGTAGCCCGTGGTGACGCCAAGACCGCCGGGCAGTGCGCCCTTGAGTTGCGACGGCTTGAAGGCGCCAGTGGTCGTCCAGGCCATCCAGTCGATGTCGCCGACGATCGCAGAGTCTCCGTTGTCGCCCGCCTGGATGTAGTTGTTCAGCAGCCAGGCTCTGCGCAGATCGTTGCTGGTGACCGTCGGGATGATGGGCGTATCGGAGCCGTCCGCGTAGACCGTGAACGATCCGCTGCGTGGGCCGGTCAGCGTCACGCTGACCTGGTAGATGTGCGGCACCGACATGTCGAGCGGCGTCCCTGCCATCGGCATGGCGACAGACTCTTCCGGCTGGCCGATGTACACACTCTGCGCCGTCGTGTCATTGCGAATGCCAAGCACAATGCGAGCGCCGTCGCTGGCGCCCGGCGTGGCGAGACTCAGCTCCACTTCGAACAGGCGCGTCTTGCTGTCGTAGACAACGCCCGCGACGGGTGCCACCCGCATCAGATATGTCAGCGACTTGGGGTAGATGGCATCCGACCAGAACGACGTGCTGCGCACGATGCTGCGGTCAAGCGGCGACGATGAGGTATCCAGGCGGAGCAACCCGGTCGCCGCGTCAGCCTTGAAACCATCGAAGAATTTGATGGTGCGGCCCTGCGAATCCTGTGTCGTTCCGCCGATCAGAGAGAACGGTGCAGTCGCGCGGGACGATGGAAAAGCAATCGCAGCCACGTGGGTGAGCGCCACGCTGCCGTTGTAGGCCGCCCATTTGTAGTCGGTAGTCGGAGTAGTGCCCTTGGCGACGACAGTGACCTTTGCCGCAACGTCGACATACGACAGCGACTTGTTGCTGCTATCGAGCACTTCGACGCGCACCGACGTGCAATAGGTGCCCGCCTTGAGTGCACGTGCGTCCGTGTAGATCCACGCGTAGGGCTGGTCCGCCGCAAGTTCGGTGACCAGCCAGGTTGTCGCCGTGCCCCCCGGCGGCGGCGCAAGCTTGATGGCAGCCAGTTTCGAATTGGTGAACGTCGCCGACACGAGCTGACGAGCACTGACGGCCCCCTCATCGACAGTGAAGCTCAATTGCGTCGTGGAAAGGCTGAAATCGGCCGTCGCCGGTTTGCTGCTGCCTGCCGGGCAATTCACTACCGAAGAGCTTGAACTGCTCGTGCTGGATGAAACACTGCTGCTGGACGACACACTGGAATTCGATTCTGCGCCGCTGGGCGACGCACCGTCTCCACCCCCTCCGCCGCCCCCACAGGCGGACAGAATTCCCGAAAAAAAGACGACAACACACCCCCGGACTACGGATTTCATCTGATCCCCCGATGTTTGTTTTTTTGATGTCTCGGCGCAGGGCGCGCCGATCGTTTGAATTCTACTGAACGGAACCCATGATTCATTGACACAAATTTACAGACCGAAGGGCGATGCCGACTGCCGCCACGAAGCGGATTTCCGTCGAGGACAGCGCCGCACTGCGCTACCATCCGCCCCACGGCGTCATAAGCGCCTTTTTGAATTCTGGAGATGTTCATGAGCAGCTTTACCAAAGTGGTCCTGTACACCGGCGCCGGCGGCCGCGCGGCTTTCCGCGAAGACGACATTTCGCTGGATGAATCCAATCCCAACGTCCATCTGTCGAGCGTGATCGGCGCTTCCGGCATCCAGTTGCGTCGCAGCCCGGTCGGCTTCAAGAGCGCCGTCCATGTGACCGGCACACCGCAGTGGGTCTACATCCTGAGCGGTGCCATGGAAATCGTGCTGCTCGACGGTTCTTCGCGCGTGTTCAAGGCTGGCGAACACTTCTACTCCGCCGACACGTTGCCGGAAGGCGCGGTCTTCGACCCGAAAGTGCACGGCCACTGGAGTCGGCAGGTCGGCGACGAGCCGCTGGTGACGCTGTTCGTCAAAGACTGAACGCGCTGCTTCAACCAAAGAAAAAGCCATCCGGTTCGATACCGGATGGCTTTTTTGTCAGTGCCTGCAGAAGTTGCTGCTCGGTGAGCAACTGCAACCCGGCCGCTTGCAGCAATCCGATCACGCGGCGGCGTGATTGATTCTGCTGTACCGCCGCACGGCTGCCATGGCCTGTACGGGCACGCACATGACAAGGGCCGCTCACGCGGCCCTTCGTTTCAACACTTGCCGTCACGCGCTCAGAGCTTGTGATAGACCTGCGCGCCCTTGGTCACGAACTCGACCGACTTGGTCTCCATCCCGCGCGAAATGGCTTCGGCTTCGGCAATGCCCTGCGCGGCGGCAAAGTCGCGCACGTCCTGCGTAATCTTCATCGAGCAGAAGTGCGGGCCGCACATTGAACAGAAGTGCGCGACCTTTGCGCCCTCCTGCGGCAGCGTCTCATCGTGGTAGGCGCGGGCCGTGTCGGGATCGAGTCCCAGATTGAACTGGTCTTCCCAGCGGAACTCGAAACGCGCCTTGCTCATGGCGTTGTCGCGGATCTGGCTGGCCGGGTGGCCCTTGGCAAGGTCGGCGGCGTGCGCGGCGATCTTGTAAGCGATGATGCCGGCCTTCACGTCGTCCTTGTCGGGCAGCCCCAGGTGTTCCTTGGGCGTCACGTAGCACAGCATGGCGCAGCCGTACCAGCCGATCTGCGCAGCGCCGATGGCACTCGTGATGTGGTCGTAGCCCGGAGCGATGTCAGTGGTCAGCGGCCCCAGCGTGTAGAACGGCGCTTCCTTGCACCATTCGAGTTCCAGCTCCATGTTTTCTTTGATGAGCTGCTGCGGCACGTGACCCGGGCCTTCGATCATCACCTGCACGTCATGGCGCCATGCGATCTCGGTCAGTTCGCCCAACGTCTTGAGCTCACCCAGTTGCGCTTCGTCGTTGGCGTCCCAGATCGAACCGGGGCGCAGGCCGTCGCCGAGCGAAAAGCTCACGTCATAGGCCTTCATGATTTCGCAGATGTCTTCGAAGTGCGTGTAGAGGAAGTTCTCTTTGTGGTGCGCGAGACACCACTTGGCCATGATCGATCCACCGCGCGAGACGATGCCCGTCATACGGTTGGCCGTCATCGGCACATAGCGCAGCAGCACGCCTGCGTGGATGGTGAAGTAATCCACGCCTTGCTCGGCCTGCTCGATCAGCGTGTCGCGGAAGATCTCCCAGGTCAGGTCTTCGGCCTTGCCGTTGACCTTTTCCAGCGCCTGGTAGATCGGCACCGTGCCGATAGGCACCGGGCTGTTGCGCAGAATCCATTCGCGCGTTTCGTGGATGTTCTTGCCGGTCGACAGGTCCATCACCGTGTCGCCGCCCCAGCGGATCGACCAGGTCAGCTTGTCGACTTCTTCCTGGATGCTGGAAGTCACCGCGCTGTTGCCGATGTTGGCGTTGATCTTGGTGAGGAAGTTGCGGCCAATGATCATCGGCTCGCTTTCCGGGTGGTTGATGTTGGCCGGGATGATGGCGCGGCCGCGCGCTACTTCATCGCGCACGAATTCCGGCGTGATCACGTCGGGAATCGCGGCACCGAAACTCTGCCCCGGATGACGGCGCCCCATGAAAGCCGCCATTTTTTCGCCGTTCGGGCCCGTGGCCTTGAGCGACTCGATGTACGCGGCGCGGTTGAGATTCTCGCGGATGGCGATGTATTCCATCTCCGGCGTGATGATGCCGCGGCGCGCATAGTGCATCTGCGTGACGTTGCCGCCGGCCTTGGCGCGGCGCGGCTTGCGTTGCAGGTTGAAGCGCAGGGCGTCGAGCGAGCCATCGGCTTCGCGACCGCGGCCGTATTCGGAACTCAACCCAGAGAGCTGTTCGGTGTCACCTCGCTCATCGATCCAGCCTGCGCGCAACGCGGGCAGGCCGTCGCGAACGTCGATCCTGGCCGTTGGGTCGGTGTACGGACCGGAAGTGTCGTAGACGAAAATCGGCGGGTTCTTCTCGCCGCCAAATGCGGTCGGCGTGTCGGCCTGGGCGATTTCGCGCATTGGCACGCGGATATCAGCGCGCGAACCTGCGATGTAGACCTTGCGCGAATTGGGCAGTGGCTGGATGGCCGCTTCGTCCACGTGGGCGTTCGAAGCGACGAATTTCTCATTGGCGTTCACGGTGCAACCTCCGTTGTGGGTGGGGCGGGGAGGCTGCACGGCCGGCGCCCGCAACGGGGCATGGAGACGTGCTCTCGCTTTCCCTACGCCGGTATCACCCGGATCAGGTTCGAAGGGTATTTCTCACTGCCGGACAACCCGGCAGACCCCCAGCGAATGGCGGCAAGGTACTCAAAAAAACCGGCTTTGGCAAACCGGGCATTCAAGTTATGGGGCTTCGCGGCCGAAAAAAGAGGAAACAACAACCCGCCCCAACATGCCCGCACGCCCGGTGCTTGCCCTCGCTCTGCTGATCGCCCTGCCCGCCTGGTCCGCCGACTGGATGACGGTGGCGAGCGATCGTCTGCGCCGCGTAGAACTGGACCGTGGCAGCGTGCTGCGGGCCGAGCGCGGCGCCCGCGTCGCATGGGGCCGCATCGTATTGTCCGACGCGCAGGCGCAGTTGGCCGGGTATCGTGAGGTACGGGCGCTGAATCGTTACGACTGCGTGGCACGCACCTTCACCATCGTCAAACGCGTCTATTTCGACGCTGGCGAACGCCCCATCCGCGAGGAAGGCGTCGACAGCGACCGTCCCATCGGCATCAAGGCCGGGACGGCGGACGACCGCTTTTTTTCGGAAGTGTGCGAGGTTCCGCCCCAATCGGCGGCGAACCCGCCGGCCACCGTCAGATCCCTGACGCGCCTCGCGGCACAGGCCGAACGCAGGGCAGCAGGCGCTCAGAATCAGGCCAAGCCCGAAGCCGGTGCCGAGCCGCCGGTCAAGCCGCGCCGAGTCGCGCTCGACGCCACCACCGACTCGAACCTGGCCGAGCGTTTGGCCAATGCCGCCAACGGTAGCGCTGCACCGCCGCCACCTGTCGCCTATGCGCCGCCCCGCGAAGCGAGCCCGCGTGCCGCACCGAAGCCTGCCGCGCCGAAATCGTGGAGCTACGAAGGCGACACCGGCCCGGAAGCCTGGGCACGCCTGTCCGGCGAATACGCCACTTGCGCGCGCGGACAGCGCCAGTCGCCCATCGATCTGCGTGACGCCATCAAGGTCGACCAGGAACCCCTGCGCATCGACTATCGGCCTTCCGCCTTCACCATCGTCGACTCGGGCCGCAACATCGACATCGATCTGGCCGCCGGCTCCACGCTCAAGGTCATGGGTCGCACCTACGTGCTGACGGGCGTCCATTTTCATCACCCGTCGGAAGAGCGCGTGAACGGCCAGTCGTTCGACATGACCGCACATCTCGTTCACCGCGACGCCGAAGGGCGCGTTGCTGTCCTCGCGATACTGCTCAAGGCCGGCAAACCGAACGACGCCGTGCAGACCCTGTGGAACAATCTGCCGCTCGAAAAGAACCAGCCCTACCAGCCGGAGACACCGCTCGACATCACGCGGCTCATGCCGGCCGAGCAAGGATATTTCAGTTACATGGGATCACTGACGACGCCACCGTGCACCGAAGGCGTGCTGTGGCTGGTGATGAAACAACCCGTTGACATCTCGCGCGAGCAGATCGACATCTTCACGCGGTTCTATCGCAACAACGCCCGGCCGATCCAATCGACCAACGACCGCATCATCAAGGAATCGCGCTGAGCCCCCTAGGCTTCGCGCAGATGCGGGGGCAACCCGTAGCGGGCGTAATGCGCTTCACGCCGCCTGGAACAATTGTCCAGGATCGCTTCGCGCTCCGTGACGCCCGAGCCTGCCCAGGCGCGGATCTCATCGATACTGCGAAAACAGCCCGTGCAGACGTCCGACTCGCCATCCAGGCAACACAGGCGCACGCAGGGCGAAACGGGCAAGGCGATTTCGTCGAAGTTCTCGTCGTTCATTACGGCGTCCGGCGTCGTCAGGTGACACGTCGGTCAGGGTCGGGTTCAGGGCGCGCCAGCATACCGGCGCTACGCAGGATCCGGCGCAGGGAGCGCCACAGCCGGCGCACGATCCACACACAGAACGCAGCCAGCACCAGCGCGAGCACACCCGCCAGGAGCGGGTGATGCGCGATAAGCCAGAACAGCCCGAGCGAGACCACGTCCTCGCCAAACGAAGCCGTCCAGTTCGACACGGGTTCTGGCGAGGTATTGAGTGTGGCGCGCGTGCCGGTCTTGGCCAGATGCCCCGTGGCGGCGAAAGTGCCGCCGAGCAGCGCCAGCGCCGTAGTGGCGGCGGCACGGTCGCCGGCCAGGCCTGCGGCAAGCGCCGCCCCGGCGGGCAGGCGGATGAAGGTGTGGACGCTGTCCCATACGGTATCGACGGCGGGAATCTTGTCGGCGAGGAACTCCACCACCGCCAGCAACGCGGCCACGCCCATCACGATCGGGTGGGCCAGCACGTGCAGCCCCGGCGGCAGGTCGATCCAGCCGAAATGCCCGGCCGCGCCGAGCACGAACACCAGCGCATACAGCCGGATGCCACTGGCAAATCCGATTGCGGCGGCCAATGCAGCGAGATGGGTCAGGTCGAGGTGCGTCCAGTTCATGTTTGCCGGGCATCGCCCGCTACGGCGACGCCCTTCCTGTGGCTTAGCTCAGAAACCGCCCGAGGCAAGCCACTTTTCGAGATGAGGCAGGCGATCGACGCCCCAGAACGGCTCGCCTTCGACAATGAAGAATGGCGAGCCGAACACGCCGCGCGCCATGGCCAGTTCGACTTCGGCCTTGAGCCGTTCCTTGAGTGCCGCTTCGGCCAGGGCCTGGCCGAGTTCATGCCGATTGGCACCCACGTCGGCGGCGATTCCCAGCACGCGATCGAGCTCGGCGATGTTCACGTCCGCTGTGAAGCATGCGCGGTAAGCCGCATGCGCGAAGGCGCGCGCCTGATCGGGGTCGCGATCCTGCAACCAGAGAAAGGTGCGCGCCGCATGCTGCGTGGGCACGGGAAAGTTCGATGGATGCGAATAGGGAATGCCCAGGTAACGCGCCGAGCGAGCGAAGTCCCGCAGCGCGTAATCCCCTTTCAGCGGAATCTGCGGCAAGGGTGCCGCCCCCGTGGCCTTGAACGCCACACCCAGCAGGATCGGATGCCACACGACCAGCCGATCGTGGCGCGCGGCCAGATCGTCGATCAGTTCGGAAGCCAGGTAACCGTACGGAGACGAAAAGTCGAAGTAAAAGTCGATCGGGGCCATGTTGTCTCTTGTGTGAAGGGCCAGCCAGTCATCCGGCACTGAAGGTCAATGCTACGGACAGTTCCGTTACCAGTCGAGCATACGGCCGTCGATCGACAGAAACCGTCCGTTATGACGCGTATCGAGCGTGTCGATGAGCTGCCGCAGTCGCTCGACCGCCTCGCCCACCGGCAGCTCGGCTCCGGCGCCGCCCATGTCGGTGCGCACGCTGCCCGGATGTACGCTCACCACCGTCACGCCGCGCGGGCCAAATTCGGCGGCCGCCATGCGCACCACCATGTTCAGCGCCGCGCAGGCCATGCGATACAGCGGCTGGCCGGCATCGGCCGTTGCCTGCAACGAACCGGCGTCGGACGACAGCACCACGACGCGGCCGCGCGCCTGCGCCACCGCCGGCGCAAAAGCCTGTATCAGCCGCATGGCGCCCAGCACGTTGGTTCGCATGACAGCGTCGAACTCGGCATCGCCCGGCGCCAGGAATCGTTGCGCAGCCGGTCCGGCCAGCCCGGCGCTGATGACCAGCAGCGGCAGCGGCGCGTCGTCACAATGCCAGGCCAGCGCAGCCACCGATTCGACGCGCATCACGTCCAGCGCCTGCACATCCACGTCGGCGGGCAGCCAGGCGCGCACTTCGTCGGGCTGCCGGCAGCCCGCGATCACGTGCCAGCCTTCGGCGGCGTACTGCACCGCCAGCTCCAGCCCGATGCCGCGACTGGCGCCGGCGATGAGAACGTCCTGCATGGTGCATCCCCGTCGTGAAGAACCTCGATTATGCACAGCGGGCACCGGCTTCGGATTGCGCCGCCCGCCGGGGCCGATTTTCCGTGTAGCAGCAAAACAGGACGCTACAATCGAACGACAACAGTCATACCTGCCGCCCCAACGTGACCACCGACTCGCTTGAATATCCCTTTGGCACGAGCCCGGAAGGCTCCGCTCCCCGCAGCGTGGCGCCCGGCATCGCCTGGCTGCGCATGGCGCTGCCCTTCGCGCTCAACCACATCAACCTGTGGCTGATCGAAGACGGCCCCGGCATCGCGATCGTCGACACCGGCCTGGGCGACGATGCCTCCCGCGCGGCGTGGGACACCGTGCTGACGGCGGCAGACAAGCCGGTGACGCAGATCATCGTCACGCACTACCACCCCGACCACGCCGGCAATGCGGAATGGCTGTCCCGGCGCACCGGCGCGCCGGTGTGGATGAGCACAGGCGAATATCTGCTGGCCCACACATTGCTCCATGAGATTGCGGGCTACGACGTGGCCGCGATGGTGGATCACTTCCGCCACCACGGGCTGGACGAGGATCGCTGCGGCCGACTGGCCCGACGCGGCAACGTCTATGCGCGCGGCGTGCCCGAGCTGCCCCGCACCTACCGGCGACTGGTGGCCGGTGATCGATTGCAGATCGGTGCCCACGCATGGCAAACCATCGTCGGGTACGGGCACTCGCCCGAACACATGGCGTTGTATTGTGCGGAATTGGGCGTGCTGATCTCGGGCGACATGCTCCTGCCGCGCATCACGACCAACGTCAACGTGCCGGCGGCGTTGCCCGAAGAAGATTCGGTGAGCCGCTTTCTGGATTCGGTGCGCCGTTTCGCGTCGCTGCCGGCCGACACGTTGGTGCTGCCTTCGCACGGTGCGCCGTTCCTGGGCGTCCATGCGCGCATTGCCCAACTTGAAGCGCACCATGAAGAGCGCGATGCTACGTTGCTCGCGGCCCTCGATGTGCCGCGCAGCGCGGCCGAAGTATTGCCGGTGCTGTTCCCGCGCGAGCTGGACTCACATCAGGTGATGTTCGCGATGGGCGAGGCCATCGCCCACTTGAACCAATTGATGGTGCGCGGCTCCGTGCGGCGCATCGACGACGGAAACAGGGTCCGCTTCGTGGCGGTGACCTGATGATGCCGGTGATTGCCGGCGCAAGCTTCGCCCCCTAACCCATATGTTCAGGAGCGCAGTTCCATGTCGACCAACCAGAACCAAGCCGATACGGCAACCATGCCCGATCCTCAAGAGATCGCGCAAACCTACGCCGACGTAGCCCGGCGCAGCTCCAAGCTACTGACCGAGCACGTGCAGCGCCAGATGCAGAAAGGCATCAAGACGTGCGACGACGAACTGGGCCTGGCGCAGGCATTCATGGACATGACGTCCAAGCTGCTCGCCAACCCGATGCGCCTGGCGCAGGCACAGTGGTCGCTGGCGTGGGACTACTTCTCGTTGTGGCAGAACTCGATGCAGCGCTTCATGGGCCTCGCTCCGGCGCCGATCGCCACACCCGCCAAGGACGACAAGCGCTTTCGCGATGACGCCTGGCAGGACCACTTCCTGTTCGACTTCATCAAGCAGTCCTACCTGATTGCCGCGCGCCACGTGCATGACACCGTGGCGGGCGTCGAAGGGCTGGACGAGAACACGCAGAAGAAGGTGAACTTCTTCACGCGCCAGTACGTGGATGCCCTGTCCCCCAGCAACTTCGTGCTGACCAACCCGGAAGTGATGCGCACCACCGTGCAGTCGCACGGCCAGAACCTGGTCAAGGGCTTCAACAACCTGCTGCGCGACATCGAAGACGGCGACGGTCAGTTGCGCATCCGCATGACCGACACCGATGCCTTCGAGCTGGGCAAGAATGTGGGCACGACGCCGGGCAAGGTGGTGTTCCAGAACGACCTGATCCAGTTGCTGCAATACACGCCGACCACGGCCAAGGTCTACAAGCGGCCGCTGATGATCGTCCCGCCGTGGATCAACAAGTACTACATCCTCGACCTTCGCGAGAAAAACTCGTTCGTGAAGTGGTCCGTGGACCAGGGCCACACGGTGTTCGTCATCAGTTGGGTCAATCCGGACGCGCGACTGGCCGAAAAGCAGTTCGAGGACTACCTGCAGGAAGGCGTCATCGACGCCGTGGATGCGGTCTGCAAGCAGACCGGCGCCAGCGAGATCAACGCCGTGGGCTACTGCCTGGGCGGCACGCTGCTGTCGGCGGCTGCGGCCTACATGGCGGCCAAGAAAGACAAGCGCATCGCTTCGACGACCTTCCTCACTACGCTGACCGACTTCTCCGAGCCGGGCGAACTGGGGGTGTTCATCGACGAAGACCAGGTCACCAACCTCGAACGCAAGATGTCGGAACGCGGCTATCTCGAAGGCAGCGAGATGGCGAACACCTTCAACATGCTGCGCGCCAACGACCTGATCTGGTCGTTCGTCGTGAACAACTATCTGCTGGGCAAGAACCCGTTCCCGTTCGACCTGCTGTACTGGAACTCCGACGCCACGCGCATGCCGGCCAAGATGCACAGCTTCTACCTGCGCAACATGTACATGCGCAACGCGCTGCGCGAACCGGGCGGAATCACGCTGCTGGGAACACCGATCGATCTCTCCAAGATCAAGGTGCCGGCTTATTTCATCAGCACCAAGGAAGACCACATCGCCCCGTGGAAGACCACCTACCTCGGCACGCAACTGCTCGGCGGGCCCGTGCGCTTCGTGCTGGGCGGCTCGGGTCACATCGCCGGCATCGTCAACCCGCCCGTGGCCAACAAATACGGCTTCTGGGTCAACGACGCCGGCAAGCTGCCCCCTTCGCCGGACGACTGGCTGACTTCGGCGACGCAACACGAAGGCTCGTGGTGGACGGACTGGAATGCGTGGCTGGTGGCGCAGGACGACAGCCAGGTGCCCGCCCGCAACCCGTCGGCCGGTACCCTGCCGGTACTGGATGAGGCACCGGGCTCGTACGTGAAGCTGCGGCTGGACAAGACGGTACGCTGATCGCCAGCCTGTTACCCTCCTGACAAAACCGTGGCCGGTGCAATGCCGGCCACGCCTGCCCCATTGGGCAATGCGGCGATGCAGTCTGACATTTCCGACATTTCTGCTTCAGTTTCCATATTTTCCGTCGATACCATGATTTCGTGCCCTATTCGCCCGGATCATGAACCTCCCATCCGTCGACGCCATCGACAGCCTTTCGCACCGCCTCCAGACGGCTTTCATCCGTCTGTCGAAGGACGCTGCGCTGTGGGAGAGCGACCTGGAAGCGGCCTTGCGGTACGTGGCCGTGTCCTTGACCGAGACGATGCGCGTGGGCCGCGCCGGCATCTGGCTGATGCGCCCCGACGGCCGCGCGCTGGAGTGCGGAGTGCATTACCTGGCCGCGCACTGCTCTTTCGAACAATTCGGTCCGGTGGCGCTCGACCACGCGCCGCAGTACCTGCACGCGCTGGACAGCACGCGCCTGATCGACGCCACCGACGCCGTCAATGACCAGCGCACCAGCGAGCTGGCCGCCGGCTACCTGGTTCCCAACGGCGTCGGCGCCATGCTCGACGCGGCACTTCATAAGGCCGGCCGCCTCAGCGGCGCGATCTGCATCGAGCACCTGGGCAGCGCCCGGCTATGGAGCCGCGAGGAGCAGTCCTTCGCCATCTCGGTGGCCGATCTGGTGTCGCAGTTGCTGGTGTTCCATGAACTGAAGGACAGCGAAGAGCGCTATCGCCGGTTGTTCGAGCTGGCCGGCGACGCCATTTTCACGCTGCGCGGCGACGAGATCATCGACTGCAACCAGCGCGCTGCCGAGTTGTTCGCCTGCAGCGGCGAACAGTTGCGCAGCATGCGCCCGCAGGATATTTCGCCGCCCACGCAGCGCGACGGACAGTCTTCCACCGAGAAGGCATCCGTCATGATCCGCCGCGCCCTGGAGGGCGAACCACAATTCTTCGAGTGGTCGCATCGCCGGCTCGACGGTTCGGTGTTCGACTGCGAGATCAGCCTGACCGCCATCGCCCTGGGCCACGAAGCCTTCACCCTGGCCATCGTGCGCGACATCACCGATCGCCAGCGCGCCGAACGCGCCCGTGCACAGGCCCAGAAGCAACTCGAACAACGCAACAACGCGCTGCAGGTGGTCAATAGCCTGGCGCGCCGCCTGCACGGCATCACCGACATCACGCTGATCGCCGAAGAAACCGTGCGCGTACTGCATCTGCTGCGGCGTGCGGACATCGTGAGCTTCTTCCGCATCGGCGCCGACCAGGAACAACTGCTGCGCATCGCCTGCCTGGGCCCCGGTGCGACCGAACTGACCCAGGCCGAGCCGATGATTGCGCTCAACGGCAGCCTGGCCGGCGAAGCGCTGCAGGCGCGCCGCATCATGGTCTGCCAGGACATCGCCGCCGAACCGCGCATCACGCCCGTTGGCAAAAGCAAATTGATCGCCAGCGGCATCCGCTCGCTGGTATCGATGCCGCTGATCTATCGCGACGAATCCTTCGGTGTCATCAGCCTGCTGTTCAGGCAGGGCATCGGCTCGCTGGCCCACTCGGACCTCGACACGCTCAACGCCGTCTGTCAGACGGTGGCGCTGGCGCTGGCCAACGCGCGCCACGTGCAGGACCTCGAATACCAGGCCATGCACGATTCGCTCACCGGCCTGCCCAACCGCGCGCAGTTGCACCGCGAGACCACCGCCGCCATCGAACAGGCAAAGCAGAGCGGCAACGGCGTGGCGCTGATGCTGCTGGACCTGAACCGCTTCAAGGAAGTGAACGACACGCTCGGCCACCACTCGGGCGACCATCTGCTCAAGCTGGTGGCGGACCGGCTGCGCTCGGCCACCGCGCCGTTCGGCGCAACGCTGGCGCGGCTGGGCGGCGACGAATTCGCCGTGCTGCTGCCTGGCGAGGGACGGCAGGAGCAGGCCAACGCCTTCGCAGCGCTGCTCGGCACCATGCTGCGCCAGCCTTTCGACGTGCAAGGCATTGCACTCGAACTGGGCGCCTCGGTCGGGGTGGCGCTCTACCCCACCCACGGCGAATCGAGCCATGCGCTGCTGCGTTGCGCCGACGTGGCCATGTACGAAGCCAAGAGCAAGGTCGGCGGAATCAGCGTGTTCGACCCGCAGTACGACACCCACAACCCGCGCCGGCTGGCGATGATCACCGAACTGGGCTCGGCCATCCAGGCCGATCAACTGGTGCTGCACTACCAGCCCAAGCTCGATCTGGTCTCGGGCCGCTGGAGCGGCTGCGAAGCCCTGGTGCGCTGGGAACATCCGACACTGGGCCGCATCGCGCCTGCCGAGTTCATTCCCTATGCCGAAACCAGCGACCTGATCCGCCCGCTGACCCTGTGGGTCGCGCGCCAGGCGCTGCGGCAGTTGCGCACGTGGCGCGACGCTGGGCTCGACGTCTCGGTGGCGATCAATCTGTCCACGCGCAATCTGCTGGACGTCACGCTGCCCGACGCGCTGGCCGAACTGCTCGAGGAATACGCGCTGCCGCCCGCAGCGCTGCAACTGGAAATCACCGAGACCGCGCTGATCGGCGACCCCGACCGCGCGCTGGCCGTCGCCGACCGGCTGGTGGCCGAAGGCATGCGGCTGTCCATCGACGACTTCGGCACGGGTTACTCATCGCTGGCGTACCTGCGCAGACTGCCGCTGACCTCGCTGAAGATCGACCGCTCTTTCGTCGAAGACATGCTCAATGACGAACAGGACGCGATCATCGTGCGCTCGACGATCGCCCTGGCGCACAGCCTGGGACTGCGCGTGGTGGCCGAAGGCGTGGAAGAAGGTCCGGTGCTGGGTGCATTGCGCGCCTGCGGTTGCGACGAGGCACAGGGTTATCTGTTGGGCCGTCCGATGCCGGCCGAGCAAGTCACGGCGCTGATGTCGTCGCCGCCGGTGGTGTCGCCGGAGCAGTCTTGATGTCGTTGCAGCGACGTCCGCCGACGAGCGGCGCGTCGTCATGAAAACAAGCACCGGCGCCGCTTTGCGCACGGTGCGCCCAGAGGGCGGGAAAACGCGACCTAAAGTTATCGTCACCCGGCCCGATACCGGTGAGACAGCGACCATAGGGTCGCCGGAGCTCGCGAGGAGACAGCAGTGAAAGCACTATTCAGCCCCGCCGTGGCACTTCTGAACCGGCTGCGCTATCCCTACAAATTCGGGTTGATCGGCCTTGTCGCCGTCGTATCGATCGGCTTCTTCGTCGTATCGCTGACGATCGCCATGCAGTCCGAACTATCGGCCGCGCGCGCCGAGCGCGACGGTCTGTCGGTCTATCAGCCGGCGCTGCGTGCGTTGCAGGTCATGCAGCACCATTCCGTGGTCGCCACCGCCGCGCAGAGCGGAGACGACACCTTCAAGTCCGACGTGCAGGCACGCGCCGGCGAAGTCGACGCGGCACTGGCCGAAGTCGACAAGGCGCTGGCCGCCAGCAGCCTCAACCTCGCCGCGCCGTGGAAGGCCGTGCAGGCCGAGTGGCAGCAGGTCAAGGGCAAGACGGCCGCCACGCAAGGCAAGGACATCGCCACGCTGCACGCCAAGCTGTTCGGTTTGATGGGCGACTTCCTGCGCGACATCGGCGAAGTCTCGAACCTGATCTCCGATGCCTCGCCGGACGCCAACTATCTGGCCGACACGCTGGTGCGCAAGATGCCGGACGCCACCGATCGTGCCAACCGCCTGCGCGGCTCGGGCCTGTTCCTCATCGTCACCAAGGACATGGCGACGGAATGGCGCAAGATCGGCGGCCATATCTCCGAAGTCGAACGCACGCGTTCCGAACTGCTCGACTCGCTCAATCGCGCAGCCAATGCCAGCCGCACCGCGCGCGAAGCGCTGCAGGCCACCGGCAAGGCGCTGGGCGGCGCGTACGACAGCTTCCTGGCCGAAGCCGACGCCGAACTGCTCAAGGGCGCGCTGGCCGTCGAACCCAAGGCCTACACGACGCACAGCGCCGCGATGGTCGACACGCTGTTCAGTCAGGCCGACAAGCAGATCGTGCCGACGCTGCGCGCCGTGCTCGATGCCCGCATCGGCGAGCTCAACCGCGCCTTCATCACCAACACGGTGATTGCCGCTGTCATGGTGCTGCTGCTCGCCTACTTCTCGGTGGCCATGTTCTTCGCCATTCTCGGTTCGGTTTCCGAACTGTCGGAAGGCGCGCGCCGCATCGGCGACGGCGAGCTGTCGTACCGCATCCCGTTCTCGGCCAAGGATGAGCTGCGCGCCGTGGCAGACCAGTTCAACGCCATGTCCTCGTCATTCGCCGAAGTCATCCAGCGCGTGCAGAGCACCGCGCAGGAATTGAACCAGTCGGCAACCGCGCTGGCCGGCAGCGCCGAGCAGGTTTCGAAGGGCTCCGAACGCCAGTCCGAGGCAGCCTCGAGCATGGCGGCGGCGGTGGAAGAAATGACCGTCGGCATCGACGAAATCTCGCGTCATGCCGCATCGGCCGAAGAAGTCGCCTCGCACTCGGGCACCTTGTCGACAACAGGTGGCGAAGTCGTGCAGTCCACCGTGTCCGAAATGGAGCGCATCGCCGAAGCGGTGAACCAGTCGGCCACCGTCATTGAAGAACTCGGCCAGAACTCGGCGCAGATCAGCTCGATCGTCAATTCGATCAAGGAAATCGCCGACCAGACCAACCTGCTGGCCCTCAACGCCGCCATCGAAGCGGCCCGCGCCGGCGAATCCGGTCGCGGCTTCGCGGTGGTGGCCGACGAAGTCCGCAAGCTGGCCGAGCGCACAGCGCGCGCCACGCAGGAAATCGGCGGCATGGTCGCGGCGATCCAGTCAGGCACCAACCGCGCAGTGTCCGCCATGCAGGACGGCGTAACGCGCGTGCGCGAAGGCGTGCAACTGACCAACCAGGCCGGCGAATCGATGATGCGCATCCGCGACGAATCGGGTCGCGTGGTGCAGTCGGTGAGCGATATCTCCCTGGCATTGCGCGAACAGACGTCCGCCAGCACCGAGATCGCTCGCAACGTCGAACACATCGCGCGCATGGCCGACGAGAACAACGCCGCCGTAGCCGAAACGGCCCAGACGGCGAACCGCCTGGAATCCCTGGCGCATCAGCTGACCACCGAAGTCGCACGTTTCCGCTTGTAGTCCCGGAAGAGAGAGCACCAGAAGAGCGCGTTGGCACGGCTGCGGCGCGTCTCTTCCCAAGAACCTCGCACATAGAGAAATACTCAGGCGGTCGATCGTGCGGCGAGGTTCTAAAACGAGACAGTGGCGGGGCCAACACGCCACACAGGAGGTAGAGCCGTGAAGTTCATCAGCGTTTTCTTTGCACCCGCCATCGCCATCCTGCGGCGACTGCGTTACCCGTACAAGTTCGCCCTTCTCGGCGCCATGTCGGTGGTCACCATCGGTTTCTTCACGATCGAGACGGCCAACCGCATGAGCGACGATCTCAACGTGGCGCGCCGCGAACAGGCCGGCGTCGAACTGCTCACGCCGACCTATGCGCTGCACCAGCAACTGCTGATGTACGCAGGGCTGGCCGCCGCGGCTCCCGGCAACAGCGACCTGAAGGCGCCGCTCGACAAGCGGGCGGCAGCGACCGACGCGGCGCTCAAGCAATTGTCGGCAGCCGTCGAGGCGCATCCGAACCTCTACCTGTCCAAGCGATTCAAGTTCCTGTCCGATCAGTGGGCCGCCTACAAGCAGCGCGTGGCGGCTGCACAATCGGGCGCGGCGCCGGCGGCCGAAGCGGGCAACTCGTACCTCGTGCGCGAAGAGCTCAAGCTGTTCATGCGCGACCTGGCCGGCAACTCAACCATGCAGAGCGATCCGGATCGCCGCGGCGCCTACCTGGTCGACGCGCTGCTGCACAAGATCCCGGTGGGCGCCGAATCGCTGACCGGCATTCGCGGCTCGGGCGTGCTGGCGCTGGCGGTGGCATCCGCCTACGGCAACGAGGCGCGCCGCCTCGGCGGCATGGTCGATCAGTTCACCGACGGGCAGGCCGAACTGAAGGAACTCCTCAATCGCATCGGCCGCTATGACAGCAGCCTGGGCGGCACGCTGTCCAACGTGGTCAAGAGCATGGACACGGCTGCGACGCCACTGCTCGACATGATCCGCAAGGAGATCATCGGCGGCGAAATGAGCGTGACCGCACCGGCGTTCATGGAGACCGGCGACAAGGCCGTGGTCGCCTACTACAAGGCGGCGGATGCCGCGCTCGACGAACTCGAATCGATCGTCAACTGGCGCGTGCGCGGCCTTGCCGCCCGCGTCTGGGGCAGCGCCCTGGTGGCGCTGGCGATGGTACTGGCGCTGGCGTATATGTCGATCAGCGTGCTGATCGCCATGACGCAGTCGGTGGAAGAATTGCGCGACGGCGCGCGCCACATCGGCGAAGGCGACCTGACCTACCGCATCGGCTTTACCGCGCGCGACGAACTGCGCGAGGTCGCCAACCAGTTCAACAACATGGCGCAGTCCTTCGCCAGCATCCTCGGCCGCGTAGGAGCCGGCGCGCAGGAAGTCGCCACCGCCGCCGGCACGCTCAACGTGCTGGCCGCCAACGTCGCCAACGGCTCTGAGCGCCAGAGCGAAGCAGCCTCGAACATGGCGTCGACCGTCGAAGAAATGACCGTCGGCATCACCGAGATCGCACGCTTCGCCACCGATGCCGAAGGCATGGCAACGCATTCGGGCGACGTATCGGGCCGAGGCGAAGAAGTCGTGCGTCGCACCGAACAGGAAATCGAGCGCATCTCGGACTCGGTTGCGCAATCCTCGCGCGTCATCGACGAACTTGGCGCGAACTCGGAGCAGATCAGCGCCATCGTCGCGACCATCAAGGAAATCGCCGAACAGACCAACCTGCTGGCGCTCAACGCCGCCATCGAAGCCGCGCGCGCGGGTGAGACCGGTCGTGGCTTCGCGGTGGTCGCCGATGAGGTGCGCAAGCTGGCCGAACGCACCTCGCAGGCCACGCGCCAGATCACCGGCATGATCGAAGTGATCCAGTCGGGCACGCGCGACGCGGTGGGATCGATGCAGATGGGCGTGGCGCGCGTGGATGACGGCGTAGCGCTGACGCACCAGGCGGGCGAAGCGATGCGCGATATCCATCAGGCGTCGCAACGCGTGGTGCGCTATGTCGCCGACATTTCGCTGGCGCTGCGCGAGCAGACTTCGGCCAGCAACGACCTGGCGCGCAACGTGGAGCACATCGCGCAAATGGCCGATGAGAACCACGCCGTCGCCCGCAGCACCGCCGGTACGACGCAGTCGCTGGAAGCGCTGGCAGCACGCCTGCAATCTGACATCGCTCGTTTCAAAGTCTGACGCGACAATAAATCACCGTGGGCGGCAGTCCCCGCCCAACCGCGTGCTTCCTCACTGAGCGCCGTCTACGCACCTTTGTGCGTCGACGGCGCGCGTGCATGCGCGCCATGCCAGAATAGGCCCGTCCGACGGGGGTCGGGCGAGGCGACCGAGGCATCTCGCAAGCGCACCGGCCAGCCCCGCACTACAAGACCGCCTCATTCAATCTCTGCACATGGAAAATTCCGATATCGTCGTCGCGCCGTCCGCGCCGGTCACGCGCGAGCAATTTCGCTTTACCGGCTCCGGCAACGAGTACTTCCGCATCTGGATCGTCAACCTCCTGCTCTCGATCGTCACGCTCGGCATCTATTCGGCATGGGCCAAGGTGCGGCGCGAGCAGTACTTTCATCGCCACACCGTCCTGGGCGGCTCGTCGTTCGACTATCACGGGCAGCCCAAATCGATCCTCAAAGGACGGCTTCTCGTGGTGGGCGTCCTCGTCGCCTACAACGTACTGACCCAGTTCGCGCCGCTCGCAGGCGGGGCGGCCAGCTTGCTGTTCATCGTCCTGTGGCCGTGGGTGCTGTGCCAGGCGCTGCGCTTTCGCACCTACAACACCAGTTGGCGCGGCATCCGCATGGGGTTTTCCGGCGACATCGGCGAAGCGGTGAAGATCCTCTACCTGTACGGCCTGGCCGTGCCCTTCTCGCTGGGTATTGCCTTTCCGTGGTGGCAACGCCACCTGCAGAGGTTCATCTACGGCCACCTGCAGTTGGGCAACGAGAAATTCACCTGCGAGCCGCGCACCTCGGACTTCTACCTGGGCTACCTGGGCGCGGCGGGCGTCACCATCGTCACCGGCGTCGTCATTGGGGGGGCCATGGCCGCATTGGCCGCGGTTTTTCAGGTCTCATTGCCGGATGCCGAAGCAAGCCGGGTCCTTCGCGGCGTCGGCGTCGTAGGCTCCATGTGGCTCGCCTACATCGTCATCTATTTCATCGCCGGCGCCTTCGTGCGTTCGCGCATCGGCAACGCCACGCTCAACGCCACGCGCATGGGCGGGCATCAATTCATCAGCACGCTGCGCTTCTTCCCGCTGGCGTGGATCATGTTCAGCAACCTCGTGCTCACCATCGTCACGCTGGGCCTGTACATGCCCTATGCCAAGATCCGACTGGCACGCTATCGCGCCAGCGCATTGGCCGTCGACGTGGCAGGCGGGCTCGACAACTTCGTCGCCGACAACGCGCAGCGCGTGGCCGCCACGGGCGACGAGGCCGCCGACTTCCTGGACATCGACCTTGGCTTCTGACGACACGCCCTCCGACGGTCTTGCCGGCCTCTACTACGACGGCCGCAGCAGCCGTTCGCACGCCGTACGCGTCAGGCGCGAGGCCGATTCCGTGCACGTGGAAAGCAGCGAGGTCTCACTGCGCGTGCCGGCAGCCGAATGTCGTCTCGAACCCCGACTGGGGAGCGCCGCACGCAGACTGCTGCTGCCGGCAGGCGCCAGCGTTGAACTGGCGGATTCGCCCGCAGTGGAAGCGCTCTTCGGCGCGCCGCGCGGACGCTGGCTGGATCGCATGGAATCCCGCTGGAGCCTGGCCGTCGGATCGCTCGTGGCGATTGCGCTGGTCTGCGTAGCCGCGTACCTGTGGTTGCTGCCATGGGGCGCCAACGTCGCCTCGCACCTCGTGCCGCAGTCATGGCAGCAGACGCTGTCCAGCACCACGCTGGCGGCGCTCGACAAAGTCGACTTCACGGAATCGCAACTCCCCAAGGCGCGCCAGCAGCAGATCGAGCGCAAGTTCGCCAACTGGCTTCAGGATGGCTCGCACGCGTCGTACCGGTTGTTGTTCCGCAAGAGCGGCAAGTTCGGCGCCAACGCCTTCGCCCTGCCGGGCGGGGACATCGTGCTGCTCGACGGACTGGTCGAAGATGCCCACAGCGACGACGAAGTCCTCGGCGTGCTCGCCCACGAACTCGGCCACGTGGAACGACGCCACGCCATGCGACAGCTCATTCAGGGCAGCGCGGTATCGGTCGCGGCAGCGATGTGGTTCGGCGACATCAGCGCGCTGGCAGCCGCATCGACCGCGCTGGTGTCGATGCATTATTCGCGCGACTTCGAACGCGAAGCCGATGACTACGCGGCCACGATCATGCTCGCGAACGGCGTCGATCCGCGAAAGCTCGGCGCCTTCCTGCAAAGGCTCACGGCCGAGGACGACAGGGGATCACACGAAGCGGACAACGCGACGGCATATCTTTCGTCGCATCCGCTGACGAGCGAGCGGATGGACAATCTGGATCGACGTGCGAGGGATGCGGGGTTTTCGGGGCAGAAGCCCTGAGGATGGGTGCAGGGGTGTTGTACGATCTGGCAGCCGGTAAAAAGGCCCTGTTTCTGAATGCTTGTGTTTCCGTTGGCGCTCTCGCCAATCAAACGTCGTTGCTGATCGAACGACGCCACTAGTTCGAGAGTGGCGGATGGCGCTTCGCTTCTTCGTCCGACGCACTACTCGCAACATCTGAAACTTCGCTGCGCGTGTTGCATGCGGCGCCTGGTACACGCACGACGTGCCACACACAATGAAGAGGCTTTAGCTCCATGCACTTCGAGGTGTTTGCTATGGCCGGCCCCTTCTGAGCCGCCGAGCAACGCAGACAAGTCAGGCTGCCCGCGTAGCGGGTCGGCGAGGACTGTCTGAGCCCGAAGGGCGAGTTCCGCAGCCGCCTGACTTGACGAGTAGCGCAGGGGACCAGCCGCAGGCTGGCGGCGATGTAGGGGTCGCTTTCTTGGTGACTTCTTTGTCGATAACAAAGAAGTTACTCGCCCGCCGGGGCGAACTCCCGGCCGTCGAGCATCAGCAGCCGTCACGACCGTTGATAGACGAAACCCCACGCAGGGATGCACTCGTCCAGTCAGCCAACAAGGTGCCGCACTTTTCGCAACGAGAGAACTCCCCGCTAACATACCTCAGCAGCAGAAGCCTCGCTCGCACGACCAAGGGATCGAGCAAGAGGGCGCCTTCCAGTCCGCAATCCGCAACAAAGAAACGGCCTCTCAGGACGCCCCGATTCACGACTCCCGTGGACCCCGAAACAACTCCCCCGCCAAACGCGTCTCAAGCACCTCAAACACGCGTAACGCGGCATCCAGGTCCGCCTCATCGATACCCCGCAACAACCGCCGCCGACAATCCGCCAGCACACTCCCCAACTTGCGATTGAGTTCACGCCCCTGCGGCGTCAGGCGCACCAGGCGCGCGCGACGATCGTCCTCGGCTTCGATGCGCTCGACCCAGCCTGCCGCCACCAGATGGTCGAGCGTACGCACGAGCGTGGGGCCCTCGATGTTCATCACCTCGGCCAGCTCGCCCTGACGCGTGTCGTCGCCGAGGCGTGCAAGGTAGCGGATCGGCAGCGCCGAAGCCTCGGACAGACCATAGGGCTTCAGCGCGTCGTCGAGATGGCGACGATAAAGACGTGCCAGGAGCACTAGCGAGCGCCCGAAGCGTTCATGCCGCGTCATGACCGTCATGGCGTGTCGTCCGCGAAACGCAACAGGGGCAGCGCCGCCATCAGGCAGTCGGCAACGTTTTCCATGGCGTGACGAACGGGCCCGACAGGCAGTGCGCGCGCCTCGTCGGCCATTCGCGCGGCGGTGCGATCAGGGGCATGCCGGGCTTCGTACAGCAGGCGCAGCGCGGCAGCCGCCGCAGGGGACGCCGGCCCATCGCCGACCGCTTCGGTGCGCAGGATCGCGACGGCATGCGCGAGGTTGAGCGTGGCCAGCAGGCCGTCGGGCGCGTCGTGCCCCATGCGACCGCCGATGCGTGTGGCATGCAGCATGAGGCGCAGCACCTGGCGCGCGGTCTGCGGGTGCCAGCCGCCCAGCCGCTCGGGTGTGGGGTCGCCGATGAGCCGGCGCAGATCGGTACGGATGCTGCGCGCCACTTCACGCGCCTGCCGGTCGAAGCGGCGCGGCATCAGCACGAAGCCGCCCGTCACCACGGCCGCGCCCACCAGCAGCGAGAGCGATCCGGCAATGATGTGTGCGGATTCGGCTGGTGCCATGCCGGCCTGGCTGGCGAGCATGAAGCACATGTTGGCGTCGATGCCGGCGAGACTGGTGCGGGGATTGGCCCGCATGAAACTGCCGAGCACGATGAAAGGCGCCACGCCGAGCACGAGCGCCGCACCTTCGAACGCATGCGGCTGAATCGCGAAACGATAGAAGGTCGCCGCGACCACGCCGACCAGCACGCCGGCCATCATGTGCGGCGCCGCGCGTTGCGGCACCGGCAGCGAGCCCAGCACCATCGAGAAGATGCATACGCCCATGGCAGTCAGCTCGGCCGCCGGCAGGCCACTGACGTAGGCGATGCCGCCTGCGATCAGACAGCCCGCGCCCGATACGGCACCCGTGCTGCGCGCCAGCGCCCAGTCGCGATGCGGCGCAAGATAGGCGGCCTTGCGGCTGAACGAACGCGCATCGGCGTCGTCCGGCGCGGCGAACAGGCGCGCTTCGGCGTCCTGCAACTGGCGCACGGCATCGGCCAGCCGACCCTGCTCGATGTTGGCGTGCGCCCAGTCGGCGGCGACCGCGCCAGCCCCGCCCCGCTTGAGATGCGCAGCCAGTTCCACCAGCGTCGGCGCGAGGCCCTCCGGCAAGGGTTCGCCATAGGCCAGCCGCGCACGCACGGCGCGGGCCGCGGCCATCACAGACATGGCCGACATGATGAGGGCATTCACGTGGCGCAAGCGCCGGTATCCCTCGACGGAGCCGGCCGAGACCATGCTGGCGAGCGCGTCGACGTCGCTCATCTCGGCCAGCACTCGACGCTCGTAGGCCATCGTCTCGTCGTCGGCGCGGCCTTCGACGGCGAACGATGCGAACGTCACAGCGTCACCGGCCAGTTGGCGCACGCGACGATAGAACGCGTCGCGACGCGAATCGGGCGTGAACAGGGCCATCACCACTGTCACGACGAGCACGCCGATGAGCGTGCACTCGACGCGCGCCAGCGCCAGTTCGGTCGCGCCTTGCGGCGCCAGCATGGAAGGCAGCACGACGACCGCCGCGGTCATGCCCGTCAGCAGCGCGCCGTACGCGTGCACGCCGCGCAGGATGTGCGTGAAGCCTGCGCCGAGCGCCACCACGCAGGACAGCAGCACGAGTTGCAGGTACGGGTTGCCGGTCAGGTGAAGAATCGCAAAGCCGAGCGCCGCGCCGAGCAAGGTGCCGACGACACGGAAGAAGGCCCGCTCGAGCAGCAGGCCGCGCGAGGACTGGGCCACCACCCACACGGGCATGGCCGCCCAGTAAGCGTTGTGAACATGCAGGACGCTGGCGATGGCGAACGCGATCAGGGCCGCCGTCGCCAGGCGAAGCGCCTGCGCGATGGTGGGCCGATCCAGCGTCAGCCAGGGAGTTGTTGGAGTAGGCACGACGGGAGGGGGTTCAGGAAAACGACTGGCGCCATTTTAGCAATAGATAGCCCGGCTATCTAATTCCCCACCCGGCGTGCGACGGATCAGCGATCGAGATGCGCGACGAATCCGGCCATGAATTGTTCGAGCTGACCGCGCACCTTGTCGTCGATGAGCGCGCCTTGCGCGTCGAATACCGTACCGGCACGCGACACCATCAGCCGGCCGCCGAACCACGGCTCCATGCCCAGCGTACGCAGCACCGGCAACCACGCGTTCTGCGACAGGATGGTGCCGAAGCCGCCCGGGGAGGCGCCGATGATGGCCACCGGGCGGCCGCCGAACACGCGGGCGATGTCGCTGGACGGGCGCGTGAGCCAGTCGATGGCGTTCTTGAACACACCCGGCATCGAGTTGTTGTACTCGGGCGTGACGATCAGCAGCGCGTCGGCGGCGGCGATCGCTTCCTTCAGCGTGACCACGGCCGGCGGCAATCCTTCGGCGGCTTCGACGTCGCCGTCGTAGAGGGGAATGCCGCGGATGGTGCCGATGTCGAGCGTCGAGCCCGCAGGCATGAGGCCTTGTGCCGCGCGCAACAGGGCGCTGTTGTAAGAGCCGGCGCGCAGGCTGCCGGAAATACCGAGGATGTGTGCCATGAGGGCCTCCGTGAGGGAATGCGGCGTGCGCAGGATCGGGTAAGGGCCGCGCGTCTCAGCCCGGCGACAGCGGTACGGCCAGCCCGGCCTTGAACCGCTTGAGCACGACCGAGGTACGGAAGTGCCGGATGTTGTCATCGTCGCCGAACAGGCGGTCGGTGAGCGCTTCGTAATCTTTCATCGACTCGACGCTGACGATCAGAAAGTAGTCGGTCTCGCCGGTCACTTCGTAGCACTGCTGCACGGCCGGCTCCTGCATCAGGCGCTGGCGAAAAGCGGCCACATGTACCGGCCGTTCGCTGTTGACCTGCACCGCGATCATGATGGTCAGCGGCACGCCCGCCTTTTCGGGATCGACCACCGCCACGTTGGCCGTGATGATGCCCGCTTCTTCCATGCGGCGGATGCGGCGTTGCACGGCTGGCGCCGACAGGTTGACCGCCTCGGCGATCACGCGCTGCGGCGTGCGATTGTCGCGCTGGAGGATGTCGAGAATGGCCGCGTCGTAGCGGTCGAGCGAAGCTTGCGCAGACATGCCGGCCTTTCGAGCGAAAAATGCGTCCAGCGCCCGGAAAGTGCAACGAAACGCCGGGCGACACGAAATATTATTGTGCCATGTCCTCTACGCCCCATCGCGCCATACCGGTGCTGGCAGTGCTCGGCTCGGTTTCCGCGCTGGCGCTGGGCAGCTCCTACGCCAAGCAACTCTTCCCCCTCATCGGTGCTCAGGGCACCAGCGCGCTGCGCGTGACCTTCTCGGCGCTCATCGTGCTGGCGCTGTGGCGCCCGTGGCGCTGGACGCTGCGCCGCGAGGACGCCCGCTCGATCCTGCGCTACGGCGTTGTGCTGGGGTGCATGAACCTGCTCTTCTACATGGCGCTGCGGACCATTCCGTTCGGCATCGCCGTGGCGATCGAATTCCTCGGCCCGCTGGCGGTGACGCTGTATTACTCGCAGCGCTGGACCAACTACCTGTGGGCCGCCTTTGCCGTGCTGGGCTTGTCGATGATTCTGCCGCTGGGCACCGGCGCCCACCAGCTCGATATCGTCGGCATGCTCTACGCGCTGGGCGCCGCCGTGTGCTGGGGCGCGTACATCGTCTTCGGCAAGCGGGCGAGCCATCTCCATTCGGGGCACGTCGTGTCGCTGGGCCTGTCGGTGGCGGCGTTGATCGTCTTCCCGGTCGGGCTGGTACACGCGGGCGGCGCGCTGTTTCATCCGGGCATTCTTGCAATGGGACTGGTCGTGGCGCTGGTGTCGAGCGCAATTCCGATGTCGCTGGAGATGTTCGCGCTCAAGCATCTGCCCAAGGAAACCTTCGGCATTCTGACCAGCATGGAACCGGCAGTAGCGGCACTCGTGGCCTGGCCCCTGCTGGGCGAACATCTCACCGCCCAACAGTGGTTTGCCGTCGGCTGCGCGGTCGTCGCGGCCATGGGCGCGGCGATCACATCACGCCCTGAACCGGCATCCGCCGCACGGAGCGAGCCCGAGCGCGCCTGAGCTCTCGTTTGCCCGGCCGCGCCATCCCCTCTGCGCGGCATCCGTCACGGCGGACGCCGCAGCGCAGCAAAACTGCCCGATTGTCCCTGTGACGACGCGGGAAAACCCTCTACTTTGAAGATCGTGCCGGCACGTGACACACGCCGGATCGCCACGAAGGGCGGTACATACCGCCCACCACGAGGGAACCCATGACCAGCCGAGAGACTTTCGATTCGACCGTGAGGCTTTCCCTGGTCGTACCCGTCTTCAATGAAGAGGAGGCGATCTCTCTCTTTGTCGACCGCGTCACCCAGGTGTTCTCGATCCTGCCCGAGGTCGTGATCGAGTTCGTCTTCATCAACGACGGTAGCCGAGATCACACGCTGGACGTGCTGCTGCGTCTGCAACAGCACGATGCGCGCGTGCGCGTGATCGACCTGAGCCGCAACTTCGGCAAGGAAGCCGCGCTCTCGGCAGGTTTGCAGGCTGCGCGCGGGCAGGTGGTGGTGCCCATCGATGTCGACCTGCAGGACCCGCCGGAACTGATCCCGACGATGATCGCCAAGTGGCGCGAGGGTTTCGAGGTGGTGCTGGCCCACCGCCGCCACCGAGGATCGGATACCTGGGCCAAGCGCTCGAGCGCGTCGTGGTTCTACCGCATCCACAACATGATCGCCTCCCCCAGGCTGCCCGAGAACGTCGGCGATTTTCGCTTGGTGGATCGCTGTGTCGTCGATGCCCTCAAGGCGCTGCCGGAGTCGCGGCGCTTTATGAAGGGCTTGTTCGCATGGGTCGGGTTCCGCACCGCCTCCGTGCACTACACGCGCCCCGAACGCTCGGCCGGCAGCAGCAAGTTCAACGGTTGGCGGCTGTGGAATCTGGCGTTGGAAGATGTCACCAGCTTCAGTACGTCGCCGTTGCGCGTCTGGACTTACATCGGCCTTGCCGTGTCGGCGCTGTCGTTCATGTTCGGGCTGTACATCGCGCTGAAAGTGATCATCCATGGCGTCGACGTGCCGGGTTACGCATCCATCATCGTGGCGGTGACGCTGCTCGGCGGCCTGCAACTGGTGGGCATTGGCGTCATCGGCGAATACCTCGGGCGGACCTACATCGAATCGAAGCGTCGGCCGGTGTTCCTGGTGCGGCAGATCTACGAAGGCGGCGACGCGGACATGGCGTCCAATGCCGGCGCCGAACTGCCGGCCCCCGTGCTGGCCGCGCCGCGCGCCTGACGCGCATGCAGTCCCGACACGGATTCCTCGCAGACCACCTCTGGCCCGCGCTATTGGGCGCGCTGGCGTTCATGCTGGTGGTCGGCGCGCGCGCGCTCGACCCGACCAATATCGCGTGGCTGGGCGACGGCGACGCGGCCCAGCATTACCTGGGCTGGCTGTTCTACCGTCAGGCGCCGTGGGGCTTTCCGCTGGGCGGCAATCCCGGCTACGGGCTGGAGATCGCTAATTCCGTCATCTATGCCGACGCGATTCCGCTACTGGCATTCGTCTTCAAGCCCTTGAGCCTGCTACCCGAAACGTTCCAGTACATCGGCCTGTGGCTCTTCATCTGCTTTGTGGCTCAGGGGTGGATCGCGTGGCGGCTCGCCGGCTTGTTCGCGCAGCGTCGGAGCGTGCAGACGCTCGTCACGGCGCTGCTGGTTTTTTCGCCGCCGATGTTCCTGCGCCTGCACGATCATTCAAGCCTCGCCGGGCACTTCCTGATACTCGCGGCGCTGTATCTGTACTTTCGCCCGGGCAACGCGCGCCGGCTTCTGTGCTGGGCACCGGTGCTCACCATTGCGGCGCTCGTGCACGCCTATCTGCTCGGCATGACGGGCGGCATCTGGGTGCTGGATGTCGCAACGCGGCGCCTGCGCGGTGAGCTGCCGACGCGCGCGGTGCTGGCCGAAACCGTGGCACTGATGACCATGGTCGGCGTGGCCTGCTGGCAGGCTGGCTACTTTGGTATCGGCACGGGTGCGGTGGCGAGCGGCTACGGCTACTACCGCATGAACCTGCTGGCTCTGTTCGATGCCGACGGCTGGTCGTATCTGCTGGGCGACATTCCACAGGCCGAAGGCGAATACGAAGGCTTCAACTATCTGGGACTGGGCCTTGTCGTGCTGGCTGCGTTTGCGGTCGTGATACTGGTCCTCCGACGGCCCCGGTTCGGCGCAGCCCTGCGCCGACATCCCCTGCTGTTGCCGGCGGCCGGCGCGGTGTTGTTATTCGCGCTGACCAACCGGATCGGCATCGGCGGTTACGAATTCGAGTTCCCGCTCCCCGAAAAGCTCTACTACCTCGCGAGCGTATTCCGCGCATCGGGCCGCATGTTCTGGCCCGTGTTCTATCTGGTGGCGCTGGGCATTCTCTATGCCGTCGTGCGCTATGGTCCCCCCAGATTGATCGTAGCCGTATTGAGCGTAGCGCTCGTCCTGCAAATCGCAGATACGCGCGCCGGATGGTGGCCGATGCGGCAGCGCTTCGACACAGAGCCTTCCCAGACATGGCCGCAGGCGCTCGCCGGGCCGTTCTGGGAGCAGGCGGCCGCGCGCTACACGCGCGTACGGCACATCGCACCGAAGAGCATGGCACCGCACTGGGCACAGTTGTCTTTCTTCGCCGGCACACACGGCATGACCACCGATGCGGTGTATCTCGCACGCGTGTCGCGTGACGCCATGCGGCAGTCCGAGCAAAACGCAGCGACCCGCCTGCGCGACGGTCAATACGAGGCCGACACGCTGTTCATTCTCGACAACAGATCGGTGCAAGCCGCACGGGCGACACTCAATGACGACGACATTCTGGTGCGTGTCGACGGGCTCAACGTCCTCGCGCCGGGCTGGAATCGCTGCACCACGTGCATGCCGGTGGCGAGCATCCAGGCACCCTGATTCCTGGACAAAAAAAGGGCCGACACCAAGGTGCCGGCCCAGCATGCCCGGCCAAACGGCGACAGGACACGACCCGATGCAGTCGGTCGTCAGCGCAGCACGGGCGCCACTTGTTCGGTACGGCCAAACGGGTTGCGCCGGAAGACACCCTGCACGACCTGCCATGCCATCGCCAGGGCGCCGACGATGAACACCACGTCGCCAAACGTACGTACCCAGCGCAGCGTCTGCAAGATGCCTTGTTGCATGAACTCCTCGCTGCGGGCGTACCACAGGCCATGCGCAACGCTGGCGTGGAACTGGATGATGCCGATAGGCAACAGGCTCGTCGCGATCATCAACACCAGCCCGCCATTGAGCGACCAGAATGCCGTCTTCATCAGGCGCTCGCTAAAGACAAAGCCTGGGCGGATGTAGCGCAGCACCAGCAAGGTGAAGCCCAGCGCCAGGAAACCATACACACCGAACAGTGCGGCATGCGCGTGCACTGGCGTGGTGTTCAGCCCTTGCACGTAGTACAGCGAGATCGGCGGGTTGATCATGAAGCCGAATACGCCAGCGCCCAGCATGTTCCAGAACGCCACCGCCACGAAGCACATCAGCGGCCAGCGCACGTTTTCCATCCACGGGGCCTGCGACTTCAGGCGCCAGTTTTCCCATGCCTCATAGCCGAGCACGATCAGCGGCACGACTTCGAGCGCGCTGAAACTCGCACCGACCGCCATCACCGGCGTGGTCGTGCCGGCAAAGTACAAATGGTGAAACGTGCCCGGAATGCCGCCCAGCATGAAGAGCGACGCTGACGCCAGACTTGCCGCCGTCGCCATCGGGCGCGACACCAGGCCCAGCGTGGAGAAGATGAAAGCCAGCGCCGTCGTCGCAAAGACTTCAAAGAAGCCTTCCACCCACAGGTGCACCACCCACCAGCGCCAGTACTCCATGATCGTCAGGCTGGTGCGTTCGCCGTAGCCGAAGCCTGCTCCGTAGAACAGGCCGATGGCGACGACCGACGCGGTCAGCAGCGCGAGCAGATTGCGGTCGCCCTTGGCGCGCAATGCCGGCACGATGCCGCGCAGCATCAGCCCCAGCCAGATCAGGATGCCGGCGAACTTGCCGATCTGCCACAGGCGACCCAGGTCGACATATTCATAGCCCTGGTGACCCAGCCAGAAATTCCATTCCGGCGGCATGATCTGCGCGATGGCGAGGTAGTTGCCAACGAACGAACCGACCACCACCACGACCAGTGCCCAGAACAGGATATCGACGCCCAGTTTCTGGAAGCGCGGGTCCTTGCCGCCATGGATCAACGGTGCAAGGAACAAACCTGCGGCGAGAAAACCGGTGGCGATCCAGAACAGCGCGCTCTGTATATGCCATGTGCGTGACAGCGAATAGGGAATCCAGCGTGACACGTCGATGCCGTAGAACGACTGGCCTTCAACCGTATAGTGCGCGGTGAAGCCGCCCAGGAAGACCTGGAACACGAACAATGCAACGACCAGGAACAGATACTTGCCTAGCGCACGTTGCGATGGCGTCAGCGCAAAGCTGGTCAGCGGATCGTTGGCGGCCGCCTTGGGCGGTTCGTCATCGTGCTTGCGCAGGAATGCCCACGCCCAGATCAACAGCCCGACGCCAGCCAGCAAGACCACCACACTGGCAACCGACCAGATGACGTTCTCGGCGGTCGGCTGATTGCCGATCAGCGGCTCATGCGGCCAGTTGTTGGTGTAGGTGGCCTCGTAACCGGGGCGCTGCGCCGACGCCGCCCACGCCGTCCAGAAGAAGAAGTGCGTGAGCGCCTGGCGACGCTCCGCGCTGGGCAGCGTGTTGTTCTTCATCGCGAAGTGCTCGCGGCTGGTCTGCAACTCGGGCGCGTCGGAGAACAGCTTGTCGTAGTACGCCGCCGTCTGTGCCATGGCCTGTGCGCGGCGCGCACTGACCTCGAGCACACCGCTCGCATCGGTGGCGGCTCCGCGATATTCCGCGCGCAGCGCTTCGCGCAACGCGGCCTGCGCGGGGCCATCGATCTGCGCGTAAGGCTTGCCGTATTGCGCTTGTGCGGCCAGATCGAGCCACGCCGTCAGCTCGCGGTGCAGCCAGTCGGCGGTCCAGTCCGGCGCTTGATACGCACCGTGTCCCCAGATCGAACCCAATTGCATGCCACCGACCGATTGCCATGCGGTCTGCCCGTCGAGGATGTCGTCCTGCGTGAACAGCGTGCGGCCATCGTCAGTGACGACCTGCGCCGGAATGGGCGGCGCATGCCGATAGACCTCTTTGCCGAAATAGCCCAGCAGCGAGAACGTCACCACCAGCACGGCGATGAGCGTGAACCAGAGTTTCTTGTACGGGCCCATAGCGTGGTCCTCGTTCCTTTCAGTGCTGGGCGAGCGGGGCAAGGCGCTCAAAGAGGATGTTGTTTTCGAGATGGATGTGCTCCATCAGGTCCTGGCGGAAAGTACGCAGGCCGGCGTAGAGCGCACGCCACGTTGTGCACGCGGCGCGCGGCGGGGTGATGTCGTTGGTGAGTTCGGACAGACGACGCAGCGCGACGCCATGTTCGTCGTGCTCCAGGCGCATGACATGGATCGGACCGCCGGCGAGTGCGCCGCGGCCCGCGCGGATCATCGGGAAGAGGATGCCCTCTTCCTTGCTCATGTGGCTCTCCATCTCCTGCGCGATGTCGGTCAGCAAGTCAGCCAGCCCGAGCGGGCAATCAGCCTTGTCGCCGTGCACTTGCTCCACCTTGCGCGCCAGACGGATCAGCTCGGGCAATTGCTCGCGGTGCACCGCGTGGTAGCGCTGCAGGATGTGGTCGATCAGCGTGCCGGCGTCGGCCTCGTCCCACGAACGTTCGCCCGGCTCCGCAGCGCGGGCCTGCAAGACGTGCAGCTCTTCGACGATGGGTGCGACGTCGACTTCTGCAGCAGCGGCCGCCGCACCGAGCGTGCGGTTGCCCCCGCAACAGAAATCAAGCCGGTAGGCATCAAAGACGCGGGTGGCGCCGGCAATGCGGCGGGCAATCTGGCCGAGAGGCTGGTCGACGAAATCCATGGTGTTCTCCTTGTGACGGCGTCGTCCCCGCTCGCGGCGTGCGGGCAAGACAAAGCGCCTTGCCACTCCCTTAGCGAACCCTGTGCCAAATCGTCCGGCCTTTATTTTCAATTCCTTAGACACATCAATGGTAATATTCACCATTCTTTGATCGCGGTATTTTTGACCTTTCGCGGTATATATGACCCTCATCACCGCACTTTTGATGATCCAGGCGGACCTCGCCGGAGAACTCCCGGCCGGCATCCGTCTGCAGCGCCTGCTCGGCACGGTGCGCACGCTATTTGGCTGCGGCGCGGTTGCACTCCTGCGGCTGGAAGGCGACACGCTGCGCCCCATCGCCATCGATGGGCTGGCCCGCGACACGCTCGGGCGGCGCTTCGCGGTGAAGGATCACCCGCGCCTGGCGGCAATCCTGAGCCAGCGCGGCGTGACCTGCTTCGATCACGACAGCGCACTGCCCGACCCTTACGACGGGTTGGTGCTGGAACACGCGGGCGAACCACTGCCGGTGCACGACTGCATGGGCATCGCCCTGCTTCGCGATGGCGCGGCGTGGGGTGTGCTGACGTTGGACGCACTGCAGATCGGCACCTTCGACGACGACGCGCGCGCGGCGTTGGAACAGTTGGCGCCATCCATCGAAGCGGCCGTGCGCCTGACCCAATTGGAAAACGAAGTGCGCGTGCTGCGGCTGGCCGCGACCAATGTGCGGCACGACGGCGGCACGGTGTATGAAGACAGCGAGATCGTTGGCCAGAGCGAAGCGATCACCCGCCTGCTCCATGAGCTGAAAGTGGTCGCCGACTCCGACCTGCCGGTGCTGCTGCTGGGGGAAACCGGCGTGGGCAAGGAGCTATTTGCGCACACGCTGCATCGCTTTTCGCGCCGGGCCGCGAAGCCGATCATTCACGTCAACTGCGCTGCGCTCCCCGAATCGTTGGCCGAAAGCGAGCTGTTCGGCCACGTGCGCGGCGCGTTCTCGGGTGCCATGAGCGACCGCCCAGGTCGCTTCGAAGCGGCTGAGGGCGGTACCTTGTTCCTCGATGAAGTCGGCGAACTGCCGCTTTCGATCCAGGCCAAGTTGCTGCGTACGCTGCAGAACGGTGAGGTGCAGCGCCTGGGCGCGGATCGCCCATTGCGCGTCGACGTACGCGTGATCGCCGCCACCAACCGCAGCCTGAGCACGCACGTGCGCGACGGCCTGTTCCGCGCGGACCTGTATCACCGGCTGTCGGTGTATCCGATCCCCATTCCGCCGTTGCGCGAACGTGGCAACGATGTGTTGTTGCTGGCCGGCCGCTTCATCGAACTGAACCGGGCACGCCTGGGACTGCGCAGCCTGCGTCTGTCCCCCGCCGCCCAAGCAGCGCTGCTGGATTACCGCTGGCCGGGCAACGTGCGCGAGTTGGAACACGTCATCAGCCGTGCCGCCCTGAAGGCGGTGAGCCGCGGCGCCGCGCGCAGCGACATCGTCACGCTGGAACCGGAATTGCTCGACCTCGACGCGCGCTCAGGGCTGGATAGCCACGCGCCAATCGATGCCATCGCCGGCGCCGCCGAAGCGCCGCACGTCACGACCATCGCAGCGGGCCTGAGCCTGCGGGAGGTCGTCGAAAGCAGTCAGCGCGAAGCGATCCGTGTCGCGCTGCTGCGTCACGAAGACAACTGGGCCGGCGCCGCCCGTGAGCTGGGCGTGGATGCCAGCAACCTTCACAAGCTCGCGCGACGACTCGGCTTGAAGAACTGATCGAACGCGGGCGACTCACGTCGCAAAGGGCACGGCCTCTGCCTCACCGTGCACGCGGTACGTGTGCTTGCCGGCTTTCTTGGCGCGGTACATGGCCTCGTCCGCCAGCGCCACGAGACATTCGACTTCGGTGGAGTGATCGGGGTAGACGCAGATACCGATGCTCAGCGACGGCTGGGCGACATGTTCCCCGGCCTCCACAGGCAGCGTCACGGCGGACAGCAGCGATTGCGCGATGACGCCGACATCGCGTGGATCGCGAAGGTCTTCGATGACGACGGCGAACTCGTCGCCGCTCAGGCGCGCGACCGTGTCGCTCTCGCGCAGGGCCCCCCGCAGACGGGTTGCCACCGCCACCAGCACGGTGTCGCCGAAGGCGTGGCCGTGGTTGTCATTGATCGACTTGAACCCGTCGAGATCGATGAACATCACCGCCAGCCGCGAGCGATGGCGGTGTGCGCGCGCGACGGCATGGCTCAGGCGCTCGCCGAAGAGCGTGCGGTTGGGCAGGCCGGTGAGTGCATCGTGCATGGCGATGTAGCCGAGCCGGTCTTCCTTCTGGCGCACTTCGGTGACGTCCGTGCCGATGCTCACATAGCCCAGACATGTGTCGGCGGGGCCGCGAATGGCCGAGATGTTGAGCATGACGAGCACGAGCTCACCGTTCTTGCGGCGGTTCCATATCTCGCCCCTCCAGGCTCCGTCGTCCCGCAGCGCCCCCCACATCTTCTGGTAGAACTCGGGCGGCTGCCGTCCCGAACTCCACATGTTGGCGTTGCGACCGACGGCCTCTTCTTCGGAGTAGCCGGATACGGAACAGAAACTCGGATTGACGCGCAGGATCGTCCCGGTCATATCGGTGATGACGATCGCGCTGCTGGTGTGCTCGATGATCTGCTCGCAATACCAGGTACGGAATTGCGAGTCCCAGATGGCCTGATCGCGACGTCGCATCATTTTGGTGAGCGCGTAGCCGATTGCGCCGACGCCGCACACGATGAGCAGCGCGCCCAGGCCGAATGCAATGTCGAAGACGCGCCGGCTGCTGGCCCACAGCGACCGGGCCTGGTCGATGTTGTCCTGGATGTCGGTGGACAGCAGGGTGTCCAGGCGCTCGCGATCGGGCGCGTGTGCAATGGTCCATCGCTGCGCATCGTCGTAGTGGCCCGCTCGCGCAAGGCCGATGAATCGCTCGACGTTCAGTCGCGCCTCGGGCATGAGGTCGTGGATTTCGCGGGCCAGTTCCGATTCGCGCGGGCTGATGACGCCGTTGGGATAGTAGCGCCCCCAGAGTCCGTCGATGGTGTCGAGCCGCTCTTCGATGCGGCGCGTGCCTGCCGCGGTGACGGCCCGATCGCGTGCAAAGAGTATCCGCCACTGCTGGCAGCGAACGTCCATGTGGAGTGCGCGTATCGCATCGAGCTGCGCCAACGGCGTCGCGTTCTTCTCGTGCGTCACCGACAGGTTGGTGACCAGCGTGCTCATTACTGCGAGCGCAGCCAGGATGATGACGAACCCGACCGCCGCCGCGACCAGCGGGGCGGAACCCAGACCGTATGCGCGGCCGATCTTGAGTGCGCCGCTCATGGCTTGCTTCCTTCGACGATGACGTGGCCCGCGCTGTCGGGTGCGGACGATGGCGCTGCATGGAATCGATAGGCGCGTTTGCCGGATTTCTTGGCTGCGTACATCGCCCGGTCAGCATATTCGAGCAGTTGTCGTGCCTCGACGGCGTCCTCTGGATATACGCTGATGCCGATGCTCGCAGAAATGCCGATCGCATGGCGTCCGATCTGCACGGGCGTCACGACTGCCGCCAGCAGCGATTCCGCAACAGCCCCGAGATGCATCGGCTCCCGGATGTCTTCGATGAGCACGGCGAACTCGTCGCCACTCAGACGTGCGACCGTGTCGCTCTCCCGCACGGCGGCCCGCAGCCGCGACGCTACGCACACCAGTACGGCATCGCCCGCCATGTGCCCATGGTTGTCGTTCACCGACTTGAACCCGTCCAGATCGACGAACATCACGCCGAGCCTGGTCTGGTTGGCCTGCGCGCGCGAGATCGAATGGCGCAGGCGTTCGTCGAACAGCACGCGATTGGGAATGCCCGTCAACGCGTCGTGCATGGCCATGTGCCCAAGCCTGTCTTCGGCCGTACGCCGATGCGTGACGTCCGAGCCGATGCCGATGTAGCTGGTGAAATTGCCGTCGTGCCCCCGGATGCCGGCAATGTTGAGCGACATGAGGAACAGTTCCCCGTCCTTGCGGCGATTCCAGATCTCGCCGGACCACTGGCCCGCGGTGGTGAGGCTCTGCCACATTGCCTTGTAGAAATCCGGCGACTGCCGCCCCGAGCGCCACAGCCGCGGATTCTGTCCGAGCACCTCGTGCGCGCTGTAGCCGGTAATGGCGCAAAAGGCAGCGTTGACGTGCACGATGGTGCCCGACGCGTCGGTGACCACCGCACTGTTCGGGCTGTGTTCGGTAATCTGCTCGGCCAGCTTGCCGCGATAGCGCGAGTCGCGCAGTGCGCTGTCGCGATGGCGGTTCATGCGATACAGCGCGACGAGGACGGCAACCAGGCCGATCACGAACAGGGCGATGCCAACCGCGGCGACGCGCTCGAACAGTTGCTCGCCACGGCGGTACTCACGGGCCGAACCATCCAGATTGACCTGGATGATCTGCGCCATCAGCGCTTCCATCTGCATGCGTGGGACCTCCGACGCCAGGACGATCAGGGTCGCGCGCTCGTAGTCACCAGACAGCGCAAGTGCGGAGAACCGTTCGACGCGTTGCCTGAATGGCGGCAGCGCGTCGCGGACCGCCGAGGCCAGCCGGGCTTCCTCGTCGTTCGCAATGCCGCGCGGGTCGTACGACATCCATATCGAATCGATCGCATCGAGGCGATCGGCGATCCGGCGCGCGGCCTGCCACGTGTAGGCGGTATCGCGCTGCGCGACGATGCGCAACTCCATGCGGCCGATGTCGACCTGCGCGGCACGGATGCTGTCGAGCTGATACATCGGCTCCAGGTTCTTGGCGTACATCGTGTTCAGTCCGGCCAGGAAGCTCTGCATCGCGAACAGGGCGCCGAGAATGATCGCGACGCCGGCACATGCGGCCGCGATGGTCCAGAGTCCAGCCCGCCATCGGGCGCGGTGAATAGCGTTTTTCATGTCTGCTCGATGGGGCTCATTCGTCCCCGATGATGTGAGCGCAGGCTTTCCTGTAGGCTTCGCTGCCGACACCCGAAGAGATGGCCGCTTCGACCAGGCGCCACGCATGGTGGTCGGCGGCGGGGGACACGCCAGGCTCGATCGGCAACCTCGAAAAGAGGCAGGTCCTGCCTCGCGTGTCCGGGCATTGCACGTCGTCGTGGAAAGGCGCGTTCACATGCCGCCACATGATGTCGGCAACGTGCGTTGCCTCTTCGGGGTGAAGGTATCGAGCAGTTGCTTGATGAAAGGCGCGTTCGCCGCCAGGGCGAAGAATTTCTCGAGAATCGCGTCGACACGCCCGGCCATTCGATCGGCAAGGGGCGCAAGTGCCATATCGCAGGCAGCACCATAGAGATCCGACCACGCCTCTTCGAACGACGAACCCACCGCATCGACCTTCATACGAACACCCCCTCCCGGCACCTCCATCGAAGACGAATGGAGCACGCGCACTCCTCCGTTGCTGAATGCAGAGACGCGATCGTAGGGATCGTGTTGCCGCCGTCGGGTTGATGACGATTAACTCGATCTGGTGATTTTTCAATGTTCTGAGCCGGGGCGCCAAAGCTCCGAAGGAACTGTTCCGGTAAGGCGGTCGGAAACCTTCCGCAGCACCCAGGAATCGTCGGCGACGCAACAACGTCGGAGCAGAGCGGACCGGAACGGAGGGACGGAGGGAACGGACGGCAGTCGCGGCAGCATGCGTGGAGGCGCTGCGCGAAGAGGCGAATGGAACGGGAAATCGGTGCGGGCGACCGTCGGCGATATGACGGGTTTTTGGCGCATCCGACACGATTCGAACGTGCGACCCCTGCCTTCGGAGGGCAGTACTCTATCCAGCTGAGCTACGGATGCGTGGGGAACTGACAGTGCCGGGCCGAGCGAGAATCCCCGCGAGCCCTCATGGCAGCCGTGAATGATACTTCAGGCCCCCCCGCGCGTCCAATGCGCTGCGCAAACCGGCCAAGCCTGACGCTATAATCGCGCCTTTCGAATCCGCTTGTTCTTTCCGAGGGGTTTCATGGCCAAGTTTGTGCGTTCCGCGCTTACGGTAGCAATTGTCGTCGCGGCGGGTGTTCTCGCTGCCTGCAACAAGCCCGAGCCTGTCTCGGAAGAAGACACCGCTTCGCTGATCGAACCCGTTGCCAAGGTCGAACTTGCCGGCGCGCCAGCGGCGGGCGGTGCATTGCGCACCGGGCAGCAGGTCTATGAACAGGTCTGCGCGGCCTGCCATGCGACCGGCATGCTCGGATCGCCCAAATTCGGCGACCACGCCGCGTGGGCGCCGCGCATCGCGGAAGGCTACGACGCCGTGCTCAAGATCGCTACGGCGGGCAAGGGCAACATGCCGCCCAAGGGCGGCCAGCCCGACATGCCGGACGTCGAGTTCGCCCGTGCCGTGGTCTATCTCGCCAACCAGGGCGGCGCCAACTTCAAAGAGCCTGCGGCCCCGGCGGGCGCCAACGACGCGGGCGCTTCAGCGCCGGCAGCGGCGGGCGCCCCGGCACAGACCGCTGCGGTCGACGGCAAGAAGGTCTATGACTCCACCTGCACGGCCTGTCACTCGACGGGCGCGGCCGGCGCGCCGAAGCTGGGCGACAAGGGCGCCTGGGCGCCGCGCCTGGCGCAGGGCAACGACACGCTGTATCACTCGGCGCTGACGGGCAAGAACAACGTCATGCCGGCCAAGGGCGGCAACCCGAGCCTGTCGGATGCCGAGGTGAAGGCAGCGGTCGATTACATGGTCGCCCAGGCCAAGTAGGTCTCCCGTATCGGCAAAAGATAACGGCAGCCTCGGCTGCCGTTTTTCGTAGACCGTGTGGTTCCGATCAGCGAGCCAGCACGGCGGCTCCGGCCGCGGCGACCTGCGCGTCCTGGGTGGCCTGCGCGCCCGATACGCCGACTCCGCCGACGACGCGACCATCGACCACGATCGGCAGCCCGCCTTCGACGGCGCAGATCTCGCGCATCGAGAGCACGCGCAGACCAACGCCGCCAGCGACGATCTGGTCCTCGAACAACTTGGTCGAACGACGGAACTTGACGGCCGTCTCGGCCTTGCTCTGCGCCACGGCCAGGCTGCCGATGTTGGCGTCGTCCATGCGCTGAAGCGCCACCAGATTGGCGCCAGCGTCCACCACCGCGATCACCATCGCCCAACCATTGGCGCGCGCTTCGGCCTCGGCCGCCGCGACCACGCGCTTGGCATCTTCCAGGTTCAGGGACAGGCCGTAACCGGGCAGGCCGGACGGCGTAGCGGGCTGGGACATGGGTGTTCCTTTCTCGGCAAGCCGCACAGCGCGGCGTGAATCAAAGCCGCTAGTGTAGCGCTGTGCGCCATGGCCCCGGCTCAGGCGGCGTTCGGACATCTTGCCGGCATCGATGCCAGGCGCGGACGATACAGGCCATTGAGCAGCAGGGCGGCGGCGACCAGGGCCCCGCCCGCCAGCTCCCAGGCGCCCGGCACGCGCCCGCCGGCGGCTTCGATGACGAAAGTGCTGATCGGCACCACGTTGATGAACAACGCGCCGTTCACCGGCCCGAGGCGGCGTACGCCGGAATTCCACGACAGTACCGCGACGATGGAAGCGCCCAGCGCCATGAACAACAGGTGCGGCCACGACGACGCCAGATCGGCGCCCGACGGCACGTGCGTGGCCCCCGCTTCGAAAGCCATCAGGCACACCACGGCGATGCCGGCAAAGCCGAACAGCAGGGTCACGGCGCTGTAGCGCAGCGGCGACCAGTGCGGAAAGTCGCGCGCGCCCAGCGTGTAGAACGCCCAGCACAACGCGCCGGCCAGGATCATGGCGTCGCCCAGTGCGGAGCGCGACACCAGCAAGGTCGACGGATGACCATTGCTGACCACCAGCACGACGCCGCCCAGCGCCAGCAGCATGGCGACAACCGTGTGCGACGCCGGCCAGTTGCGCGTGCGCAGCCCCTGGATGAGCGCCGTAAGAAGCGGCAGCGTCGCCACCACGACCGAACCGTGCGCGGGCGAAGACAAGCGGAGCCCGCTGAACGCCAGCATGCTGAAGCCGCAGAAACCGGCGACGCCGAAGAAAGCCAGCCGCCATGAGCGGCCCTCGGTGGCGAAGGCGGAGCGGCCCTCGCTCAGCGCCAGCAACGCGGCGATGGCGACGGCCGATATGCCATAGCGCACGAAGGTGATGGCAAAGGCATCCACCCGACCGAGAATCGGCTTGCCGATGGGAAACATGCAGCCCCACAGAACGGTGGCGACGATCAGCAGGCCGACACCGCCGAGGCGCCCGGAGCGCGTAATCATGATGCAGCCTCGACGACCGTGGCCGCCTCCATCCAATCCGGCAGACCGGCGCTCGGCTCGAAGGCGACGATGTCGAAGCGCGCCACCCCGGAGCGCACGAAGGGGTCCTGCATCATGATCCGTTCGAGGGTGAAGGCCGAATCGGCGCGAGCGATGATCAGTCCGCCCGTGCGCGGCTGACGGCGCCCCGCCAGCAGGAAGGTGCCGCTTTCGATGTGAGCGGCAAGAAATGCGCGATGCGCGGACAGCCAGGCATCGACGCGGTCGATCGGTTCGACATAGGTCAGGAGCACGAGATAGAGCATGGGGAGGCCTCCGCAAGACGGCTGCTGCGATATGCGCAACCTTGTGGGGCTCACTCTAATCTGGGCACAATTTGCAGTGAATTCGTCACTTGCGCCCATTATCCGTGCAAAAACAAACAGACAGCCGCTTGCAATGGGAAGACGTCCGCTACTTTCTCGCCGTGGCGCGGCAAGGCAGCCTGTCGGGCGCGGCACGCACTATGGCGGTGGAACATTCGACGGTCGCCCGGCGTATCGAAGCGCTCGAATCGAGCCTCGGTCTGCGCCTTTTCGACCGGCTGCCGCGCGGCTGGCGGCTGACAGCCGAAGGCGAAGAACTGGTCACGCTGGGCGAGCGCATCGAAGACGAGGCGCTGGCGTTCGAACGCGCCGCCGTCGGCGCCGGGACACAGACGGGACGGGTCCGCGTCTCCGCCCCGCCGACCCTGGTCAGCCAGTTCCTCATGCCTCGCCTGGCCGCCACCCGCGCCCAGTGGTCGGGCATCGAGCTGGAAGTCATCGGTGAGACGCGCGAAGCGAACCTGGCGCGTCGCGAAGCCGACATCGCGCTGCGCATGGGACGCCCGCAGTCGCTGGCGCTGGCCGCCCGCCTCATCGGCAAGGTCGGCTATGGCCTGTACGGCAGGCGCGAGTGGCTGGAAAAGCCGCCGCACGAATGGGAATTCGTCTCCTACGACCACAGCATGCGCAACGTGCCGCAGCAAAAGTGGCTGGAAGACTATGCGGGCGGCCGCCGCTTTGCGCTGCGAAGCAACGATCTGGCGGCCATCGTATCGGCCGCGGCCGCCGGACTGGGTGTGACGTTCATGACGCACTATCTGGCCCGCACGCAGCCGACGCTGGTACGCCTGGCGCCGGATGAAGGGCCGCCCTCGCGCGAGGTGTGGCTGGTCCTGCACCCGGATGTCCGCCGTTCGCCCCGCGTGCGGCTGATCGCCGACCTGATCGTCGGCATATTCGAGCGTGACGCCGCATTGCTGACCTGAGAAGAGGCCCGCTTGTCACGGATCGTCGCGGCGAAACGATGATTGACCCTGTCGGCACCAGGCTTATGTAGAGTAGTGGGGTTGTCTGCCGGAGTTGCTGGCCATGAAGATTCCCACCCTTGCCTGCCGCTGTCTCTTTGCTGGTGTCGTCGCGACAACGACGCTCCACGCCTGGGCCAACACCGATATGCCACCAGCGGTCGCCGAACAACTGGCGGGCAGGATCGAGCTTTCGCAAGTACAGACGCTGGTCGATTCGCTCATCGCCGATCAGCGCGGCATGCTCGCGCACAACATGCTTGCCGGCATCGGCGCGCGTGGGCAGCTCGGCAAGGACTGGCATCCGGGCAATCCGTACTACGACCGCGAATACGCCTTGATCTGTGCGGCGCTGGATGACGAGGAAGCCCGCTCAGGCAAGCTGCTCGGCATCACGCCCCAGAACGTGCGCGATGCGCTCGCCGCCCAGGGCGGTGCCGATGAGATCCTGCGCAACGCCACGGCGGAAGACCTGCAGGCTTACGCGCTCATCGCCGAATATGCGCTGGTGGCGCGTGTGTACCAGGACATGACGGGCCGTTCGCCCAATGCGCCCGAAGTCACGGCGCGGCTGGACAACGTCTTCGCCTCACTGCGTCCGGACGCCCCCGCACCTTCGCAGGTGATGGCGACCTTGGTCGAGCGCGATCCGGAAGGTGCAACGGAACTGCGCGATCTCACCACGCGGCTGAGTCGCTCCGCAGCCGACAGCATGCTGCGCAGCCTGTCGCAGCGACTGACCATTACCTTCTATCGCATCAACGGCGACCTCAGCGCCATCACCGCGGCCTACCGCGAACAGGCCGGCCTTTCACGCTGAGGCGGTCAGCCAGACGCGCCGCCTCATTGATTGCGCATGTGGTTGGCCAGCCCGAGGATCGCCTCCCAGAAGCGCTCGCGCGCGCCGCCTTCGGGCAGGATCTCGTCGGCGGCCTGCGCCATGCACATCAGCCATGCATCGCGCTCGGCGTTGCCGATCGGAAACGGCATGTGCCGTGCGCGCATGCGCGGGTGACCGTATTTCTCGACGTAGTACTGCGGCCCGCCGAGCCAGCCGCACAGGAATTCGAAGAGCTTCTGGCGCGAAAAATCCAGCGACTCCGGATGCAGCTTGCGGATGACGTAGGCCTCCGGCAGCGTGTCCATCAAATCGTAAAAACGGTCCACGAGACGGCGGACGACATCCTCGCCGCCAAAGGTTTCGAACGGGGTGCGGGTGATCTCTTCGGGGGTCACTGATATTCCATGGGGCAATGCATCGGGGATGCGGCGATTATGCCGTTGCCTGCACTCACCCGCGAGTCATCGGCTGTGGCACCGGCGTTGCATGCCACGGCCGACACTGCTCATTACATGAATCCGGCGCGATCGAAAATCTTCTGCGCCTCTGCCGTACCCGACGACACCTTGCCGATGGGCAGTTCGTCGGCCTTGAACGGCCCGAGCTTATCGAGCGCCGGATTGCGCACCTTCACGCTCTTTACGACCGGCCATTCGTTGTTGCCGTCGGCGAAATAGACCTGCGCCTCGTCGGAGGCGAAGAACTCCAGCAGCTTCTGCGCGTTGGCCTTGTTGGGGGCGCTCTTGAGCATGCCGCCGCCCGAAACATTCACGTGCGTACCCCAGCTTTTCTGGTTGGGCCATACCACCGTCAATGCGTCGGCGACCTTGCGATCTTCCGGCTTGTCCGAGCGCATCAGGCGGGCTACGTAGTAGCTGTTGGCAACCGCCACACCACATTCACCGGCCGCCACCGACTTGAGTTGATCGGTGTCGCCGCCTTTCGGTGCGCGGGCAAGGTTGGCAACCAGGCCACGCGCCCAGGCCTCGGTCCTGGCCGTACCGTCATGCGCCAGAATCGCGGAACCCAGCGACAGGTTGTATGGGTGATTGCCTTCGCGCACGCAGATCCTGCCCTTCAGCCTGGGGTTGGCGAGATCTTCGTACGTCTGCACATCGGCCCCGTTCACCAACGCGCTGTTATAGACGATCACGCGGGCGCGCAGGGAGAACGAAAACCAGTCGGCGGTGCGCAGATGCGCGGGAATGCGCTGCTCGAGCACCTTCGACTTCACCGGGGCGAACAGGCCAAGCTGTTCGGCCTTGGCCAGGCGGGAGGCGTCGACGGTAATGAACACATCGGCCGGGCTGTTGGCCCCTTCGCTGCGGATACGTTCAATGAGTTCGTCTTCTTTGCCTTCGATGCGATTGACCTTGATGCCGGTGGCCTTTTCGAACTTGGCGTACAGCGCCTCATCCGTCTGGTAATGGCGGGCGGTGTAGAGATTGACCACGGCTTGTTGCGCCAGTGCCGACTGGGCGCCAAGGCCCGTTGCGGCAAGAATCGCCAGATGGCGAAAGTTGATTTTCACGGCAAAGTTCTCCGAAGGGGGAAGGGACTGAACGTTACAGCAATCAAATGCGAAGCGTTCGCATTGGCTGTTTATTTGTTCAAAAGTTCCAAATCCCCATGAAAAACAATGCGCGCCTCCTGATTGTCAGCTTCATGCCATCTTGAACCGTCGCGGGGCTGAGTTCGCTCCAGGCCACTGCGCGTGAGCCTGTTGTATCCTTCTCGGCCCCGCGCCGGGCACACGGCCCACCGCGGGACGGAGGCCTCCAGGGCCGCCAGACCCAGAATTTCAATCCGGTGTTTTGATCCGATGCTGAAACCGATTTCCCTGCGCATCGCCGAAGAGCTCGGCGTGCGCGAAGCACAGGTCGCCGCCACCGTCGCCTTGATCGACGAAGGTGCTACCGTCCCTTTCATCGCCCGCTACCGCAAGGAAGTCACGGGCGGGCTCGACGATACGCAACTGCGCAACCTCGATGAGCGGCTGACCTATCTGCGCGAACTGGACACGCGCCGCGAGGCGATCCTGAAGTCGATCCGCGAGCAGGAAAAGCTCACGCCCGAGCTGGAAAATTCCATCCTCGCCGCCACCGACAAGACCACGCTCGAGGATCTCTACCTTCCGTACAAGCCCAAGCGCCGCACCAAGGCACAGATCGCGCGCGAGGCCGGTCTCGAACCGCTCGCCGACGCGCTCATCGCCGACCCGACGCTGTCGCCGGAAGACACCGCCGCCGCATACCTGAACGCCGAAGCTGGCGTGACGGACGTCAAGGCGGCATTGGACGGCGCCCGCGCAATCCTCATCGAGCGCTTTGGCGAAGACGCCCAGTTGCTGGGCGAACTGCGCGAAAAACTGTGGCAGGAAGGCGAGGTCGTCGCCAAGGTGGTGGCCGGCAAGGAACAGGCCGGCGCCAAGTTCTCCGACTATTTCGACCACCGCGAACCGATCCGCGCACTGCCCTCGCACCGCATGCTGGCACTGCTGCGCGGCCGCAACGAAGAGTTCCTCACGCTGGCGCTGGCCTATCAGCCGGACGACGTGCCGCCGACCGAGCGCAGCGCGTATGAACTGCGCATCGCCGGGCATTTTGGTCTTCGCGACGCAGGCCGCGCGGCCGACAAATGGCTGCTCGACAGCGTGCGCCTGGCGTGGCGCGCGCGCATCTTCCTGACGCTCGAACTGGAACTCTTCACCCGCGCCCGCGAAGGCGCCGAAGAAGAAGCCATCCGTGTCTTCGCCCGCAATCTGCACGACCTGCTGCTGGCAGCACCCGCCGGCCCGCGCACGACCATCGGTCTCGACCCGGGCCTGCGCACCGGCGTGAAGGTGGCCGTGGTGGACGCCACCGGCAAACTGCTCGACACCGCCACCATCTATCCGCACGAGCCGCGCCGCGATTGGTCGGGCTCGCTCGCCACACTGGCCGCGCTGGCCACGCGCCACAAGTGCGAGCTGATCGCCATCGGCAACGGCACGGCCAGCCGCGAAACCGACAAGCTCGCCAGCGACCTGATGCGTGACCACCCGCAACTCGGCCTCACGCGCATCGTGGTGTCGGAAGCCGGCGCGTCGGTGTATTCGGCATCCGAACTCGCGGCCAAGGAATTCCCGCAGCTCGACGTGAGCCTGCGCGGTGCGGTGTCGATCGCGCGGCGCCTGCAGGACCCGCTGGCCGAGCTGGTGAAGATCGACCCGAAGTCGATCGGCGTGGGCCAATACCAGCACGACGTGAACCAGACGCGCCTGGCGCGCTCGCTCGATGGCGTGGTTGAAGATTGCGTGAACGCCGTCGGCGTCGACGTGAACACGGCATCGGCGGCGCTACTGGCCCGTATTTCGGGGCTCAACAGCACCCTGGCGTCGAACATCGTCGCCTATCGCGACGAGCATGGCGCCTTCGCCAACCGCGCCGCCCTGAAGAAGGTCCCGCGCCTTGGCGACAAGACCTTCGAGCAAGCGGCGGGCTTCCTGCGCATCATGAATGGCGACAATCCGCTGGATGCCTCGGCGGTGCACCCGGAGGCCTATCCGGTGGTCGAGAAGATCGTGCTCAAGACCAACAAGCCGGTGCGCGAACTGATCGGGGATGGCAACTTCCTGCGCAGCCTGCGCGCCAGCGAGTTCACCGATGAGCGCTTCGGCGTACCCACGGTGCAGGACATCCTGCTCGAACTCGACAAGCCCGGCCGCGATCCGCGTCCTGAGTTCAAGACGGCAACCTTCGCCGACGGCGTCGAGGACATCAAGGACCTGCAGCCCGGCATGCTGCTCGAAGGCGTGGTGACCAACGTCGCGGCCTTCGGGGCGTTCGTCGATATCGGCGTGCACCAGGACGGTCTGGTCCACATCTCGGCGCTGTCGAGCAAGTTTGTCCAGGACCCGCACACGGTGGTGAAGGCCGGCGATGTGGTGAAAGTGAAAGTGGTCGAGGTCGACGTCGCCCGCAAGCGCATCGGGCTGACCATGCGGCTGAACGATCCCGCCGAGCCAGCGCCGCGCCGCGGCAATGGCGACGCTCGCCCTGCCTCGCGCCCCGGACAGAAAGACGCCCGCCGCCAGCAGCCGCAGAAGCCGGCCGTCAACAGCGCCATGGCGGATGCTTTTGCACGCCTGAAGCGCTGAGCATTTCGCACAGGTCTCGCGGCGAAGGCGCGCAATGCGACTTCGCCGGCCGCCTGTCGCAGGCTTTTTGCGCAATACGTGCAAGAAGCCCCTCCAAAGCGCACAAATTTGTGCGCGGCGCCTTGATTCGCAACCCGACTTCGGCGAATGTTGCGCTTTTCAGGCGCTGCTGCCGGAACCGATCACATGCAGTCGAGAATCTCGCCGGACTCCACTCGAGCGCACACGCATACGCAATGAGCCCGATGTCATGAGCAACCTCAACGCGGGTACCGCGTGGCGCTTTCTTCTGGTAGGCGGAGCAGCCACCGGGCTGCAATACCTTCTCCTGGCGATGTTCGTCTGGCTAGGCGTTTTCGACGGCGTGACCGCATCGGCGGTGGGCTTCGCCATCGCCGCCGTCGCCAACTATCTGCTCAACGCGCGCTTCACCTTCGCAACCAGCAACCGGCACAGCCACGGCCTGCCGCGCTTTGCCGCCACCGCGGCCGCGGGCTGCCTCATCAATACGCTGGTGCTCGACACGCTCGTCGGCTTCGGCGTGGCGTTTTTCCTTGCTCAACTCATCGCTACCGGCGTGGTATTCGTATGGAACTACATGATCAACGCAATCTGGACATTCCGGCCGCAGCAGTGAATCGCCCGCCGCGCATTGGCCTGGTGATTCCCTGCTACAACGAAGAAAGCGTTCTGCCCGAGACCACCTCCCGCCTGTTGGTGCTGCTCGACGACATGCGCGCGCGGGGAGTCTGCTCGGATGACAGCGCGGTGTTCTACGTCGACGACGGCAGCCGCGATCGCACCTGGGCGTTGATCGATGAACTATCGCGCCAGCACCCGTCGATCTGCGGCATCAAGCTGTCGCGCAACCGTGGCCACCAGAACGCGCTGCTGTGCGGGTTGATGACCGCGCCCGGCGACGCGCTGATCAGCGTCGACGCGGACCTGCAGGACGATCTGGACGTCATCCCCAAGATGGTCGAGGCTTTCAGCCGTGGCGATGACATCGTGCTGGGCGTGCGCAAGCGTCGCGATACCGACACCTTCTTCAAGCGCTTCACCGCCGAGGGGTATTACAAGCTCATGGCGTCGATGAAGGTCGACATCGTGTTCAATCACGCCGATTACCGCCTGATGAGCCGTCGCGCGCTCGAATCGCTGCGCGAGTATCGCGAGGTGAACCTGTTCCTGCGAGGGCTGGTGCCCCTGCTGGGTTATCGTTCATCGATCGTCGAGTACGACCGCGCCGAACGCTTTGCGGGCGAATCGAAGTACCCGCTCAAGAAGATGCTTTCCTTCGCGTGGCAGGGCATCACTTCGTTCTCGACCTATCCGCTGCGGCTGATCACGACGCTGGGGTTCGTGGTGTCGCTGGCCAGCATCGCACTGGCGGCATGGGCGCTGATCATACGCTTCGTGCCGGGCGAGACGGTGCCCGGCTGGGCTTCGACAGTTATCCCGACGTACTTCCTGGGCGGCGTGCAATTGCTGAGCCTCGGCGTGATCGGCGAATACGTCGCCAAGATCTACACCGAGACCAAGGCGCGCCCGCGCTTCCATGTCGACGTCGTGCGCGGCGCGGCCTTCGCGCGCAAGCGCGACGAACACGTCACCGGGCCGTTTGCCTGAGCACGCGGTTCGGTGGAGACGAAAAAGGCGCACCGCGGTGCGCCTTTTTTTGTGCTGAAGGCCAAACTAGCGGCGCTCGAACAGGAACCTGGGCTCCAGCCAGTCCGCGTGGTCGCCCGAGTTGCTGCCCATCGGGTCGACGCGCAGTTCCAGCACGCGCTTGCCGCGCACATCCACGTACAGGGGTTGCGCGGCGGCGCCGTAGGGCATGTCCGGGCTCGTCCACGCGTGCTGTCCATCCAGGTAGACCTCGAAGCGCACCAGTCCGCCCGGCTCTTCGTCGTCGAGCCCCGCCTGCGCTGAAAATGCCGTGGCGCCGTCGGGGATGGGGATCAGGATCGATGAACGTGCGTGCGTACCGAGGCCCGCGAGATAGCGACGCCCCGCCACCGTCAGCGGACGCTGGCCGACGCTGCGCCCCTCCTGCAACTGGCCCCATTCCTGGTGCGAAGTGCGCCCCTGCATGGCGGCGGCGTCCATCCATCCGCGCGCCTTGAAGTTCGCCATGCGCTGCGCTTCGGCCTGCCGCACGTCATACAGATGGATGGCCAGCGCGATGCCCCAGACCGCCACGCACGCTGTCAGCCATAGCCAAAAGGGCAAACGACCTGCGCGCCAGAACAGGGCCGAGGCGCACGGCAGGCCAACGATCATGACGGCGATCGTCACGAAGATGAACACTGCCTGCAGGTGCAGCAGGGCGCCGCCAGCCGGTTTCATGACGGCGGCCATGTTGGCGGCCGTGAGCAGTGAAAGCACCACGGCATGCCAGGCGAATCGGCGGTCGCACGCCAGCGCCACCATCGCCACGACGGCGGCCGGGAAGAGGTAGCGCTCATGCATCGCCGGCAGGAACAGGAAGAAGCCCGCAATGCTCAACATGGCATTGCGCCAGTGCCGTTCGATCACGTCATGGCGCAGGCCGTCGACCAGCAGCCACAGGCTCCAGGCGCCGAACATGGCGATGCCGAGGTAATGCGGTGTAAACAGAAGTTGCCACCCTCGCGCGACGGTGCCATGGTCATAGAACAGGCGCGAGTCCTGCACCTCGTTCATGCCGATCAGGGTCCACAGGTTGGCGGCGTTGTAGCTCGACACGGGGAAGAGTCCCGAAGCGCCGATGTAGGCCTTGTCGATCATGAGCCCGAGGCTGCCCGTCATGACGTACGGCAGTACCAGGACCGCCGCCAGCGGAATCGACAGCAGCAATCCGGCGAACAGTTCGGGTCGGCGCCGATGCCAGAGCAGCGGCAGGATCGCCGGCCCGATGCAGATGGCCTGGAACTTGGTCAGTACGGCAAGCGTCAGCAGCGGAAATACGCACAGCAGGTACCGGTCGTAGATCAGGCACAGCAGCGCCGACACGATCAGGAACGAGAAAAGCAGGTCAACCTGGCCCCAGATCGGTCCGTTCATGAGGAGCGCAGGGCTGAATACGGCAAAGGCCATGATCCAGGTGGACTGCCGTTCGGTGGCATGCGAGGCGCGCAGCAGGCGATCCATCATCCACAACAGGCCACCGTGCGCCACGATGACCGGAGTGATGGCCAGCAGGCGGAGCAACCCGCCCAGTTGGGGCGTGACGCCGAGCAGGTCATGGATGTGCCCGACCAGCCACAGCCAGTGTGTGAAGAGCGGAGGGTAATTGCCTTCCAGCCCGGCGTAACCCAGGTCGTTCAATTGACGCGACCAATCGACCCAGCAGGCGACGTCGGGCTCGAAGCCCGAGTTCGTCGAGCAGAGCACGTTCAGCAGGACCATCAGCCAAAGCCAGAGGCCCAGCGGGCGCCACGGGGCTGCGGCGGACGACGGGAGGTGCTGCGATGCGACGGAGTCACTCAGATCCGGTTCGGTACGATCGTTCATGTGCGGTCACAAGCGGTTCATGGTTTTGCAGCCATCCTGCGATCACGCACTTTGCCATCGAAACCGGCGAAATGATGCGACCGATCTCGCCGTACCTGACAAGCGTCGCGTAGAGCGTTGCATGCGTGCCAAGCAGCATGAAGCACAGGATCACGAGGAGCCCGTTCATGACATGGCGATCCGCCCCTGCCGCGCCTGCGGCGCATCTTTCGACGAGGCTCGTGGCCGTCCTCTTGTTGCCGCTGATGGCGGCTGCCTGCGCGCAGCCCGCGCCTGTGCCGACGCGTTCCACACAAGTCATGATCGCCCTGCCGCCGGACGTCAGGGCCGACGACGCTGCGTGGCTGCGGCAGCTCGCTCGGGCCGCCGGCAGCACGGTTCATTTTGGTGCAAACATGTCATCCGGATGGGCGGCTTACCGGATGGATTGCGTCACGCAGGACCCGGACTGCTCACAAGCCATCGATCGTCTGCGCGCCAGCGGGCTGGTCCGGGCCGTGGAGCGCGATGCACGCAAGTCGACACGCTGAACCTCGCAGCGAGGCCATCACCATGACCCTGACAGATATCGCAAGGCAAGTCGCCCTGGCCGCCGTCCTGACCGGGCTCATTACGCCGCCGGCATACGCCCAGCAGGCACGCGTCATCGTCAAGTATCGCGATGGCTCGACGCTGGTCCGGCAAAGCGATCCCGGCGGCCGCGTCAGTGCGCTGGCCGCGCGCACCGGCCTGCAGATCCGCACCGAGCGCAAGCTGACCGACCGTCTGCATCTGGTCGAAGCGAAGGGCATCGACACGCAGCAGTTGGCCAACCGATTGGCTGCGCAGGCCGACGTGGAATACGCCGTGCCGGACCGCCGAAAGCAGGTACGGGCCATTCCGAACGACCCGCTCTTCAGCATGGAGTGGTACCTGCAGTCGACCGAAAAATCCGCCATCAATGCCACGGGAGCCTGGGACATCACCACCGGCAGCGGCGACATCGCGGTGGCGGTCATCGATACCGGCGTACGTCCGGATCACCCGGATCTCGCCGGCAAGTTCGTCACGCGCGACGACGGGTCGGTCTATGGCTACGACTTCGTCACCGAGCCGCTCATCGCCAACGATGGCGACGGCCGCGACCCGGACCCGAGCGACCCGGGCGACTTCATCACCCAGGCCGACGTCGATGGTCAGGAGATCTTCAAAGGCTGCCCGGTCGGCAATAGTTCGTGGCACGGCACGATGGTGTCCGGCATTCTGGCCGCCGGCTCCAACAACTCGATCGGCGTGACCGGCGTCGGCTGGGGCGTGCGTGTGCTGCCGGTCCGCGCCATGGGCAAGTGCGGCGGATACGACTCGGACATCATCGCCGCCATGTACTGGGCCGCGGGTCTGCCGGTCGAAGGTGTGCCGACCAACACGCATCCGGCGCGCGTCATCAGCATGAGCCTCGGAGGATCGGGCACGTGCAGCGCGGCCTACCGTGACGCCGTCGCCCAGATCGTGGCGCAGGGCACAACGATCATCGTGGCGGCGGGCAACGACAACGGCCCTGTCGAAGAACCCGGCAACTGTGCGGGCGTGCTGGCGGTGGCCGGTGTCCGCCACACCGGCGGCAAGGTCGGCTACAGCAGCTTCGGGCCCGAGGCAGGAATCGCCGCACCAGCCGGCAACTGCCCCAACGGCGACCCGTGCGGTTACCCGTTCATCACCACCACCAACGACGGCAAGCAGAGTCCCGGCAACAGCATCTACACCGACCGAAGCGCTCACGTCGCGCTCGGCACGAGCTTCGCCACACCGCTGGTCAGCGGCACGGCAGGTCTGATGCTATCGGTGCATCCAGGGCTGGCGCCAGCTTCGGTGATGGCGCGGATCAAAGGCACTGCCGTTGCGTTCCCGGCGGAAGCCGGCCTACCCAGTTGCAGCACCGGCACCAACGCCGACCAGCAATGCAACTGCACCACCGGCACGTGCGGCGCCGGCCTGCTCAATACGCGGGCGGCGGTGAATGATGCCTTGCGCCCGGAAGCCCGCATCGCGGCGGGCGAAGCGATGGCGGGGTCCGCCATGACGCTGGACGGCAGCAGCAGTACCGCCGCCACCGGGCGACGCATCGCCAGCTACTTGTGGTTGCTGGCCAATGGCAACGGTGTCGTCACCGCGCTGTCGGGCACCGATCAGGCGCAGGCGAGCGCATTGCCGTCGGTTAACGGCACTTTCGTCGTGTCGCTTACCGTGACCGACGATCAAGGCGCCACGGATACGAGCACCGCCACGATCGCAGTGGGTTTGGCTACGTCCAGCTCCTCGTCCGCCGCAAGCAGCGTATCGAGCGTGCCGGCCAACAGCGGCGGGAGCGGAGGTGGAGGTGGAGGTGGGGGCGGTGCCGCCGATCCGCTGATGCTGGCCGGGTTGGCTGCGTTGGCGGCGATCAGTTACGGCCTGCGCCGCACCATCAAGCCGGCCGCGACGGACCAGGCGAGACCGCCCAGATAGCCATAGAGATGTGCGCTGGGCGCGGGCGGGATGCCCAGCCACTCGCCGGGACCGCCCACGTGGGCGATGCCGGCCCAGGTCTTGATGCCGACCCCCACGACGAGCAACGCACCTGTCATTCGCAGCACGCCGGGGTGCCGACGGGCGGCGAGCCCCCAGCCCAAGGCGGCGACGGCGCCGTAAAGCGCGCCGGACAAGCCCACGTACCACGCCAGCGGCGGATCGTCGTAGCGCAGGCCGACGGCCACGCCCACGGCAGCCACAAGCAACGCGCCCATGACATGTGCGAGCAGCGCGTGTCGCCGCGCGACCAGCGCCATCAGCGCAAGACCGGACAGATTGAGCAGCAGATGCGGAGGCCCAAGGTGGACCAACTGGGCGGGCAGCGCCATCCACAGAGGATCGGCGCCGGGCCGGTAGCGCAGCGCTGACAGCGCTGGCTGGAACGTGAATACGATCATGGCGGCGCCGAGCGCCAGAGCAGCCGCTGCCGCCAAGCGCTCGCGCCGTCGGTTCATGATGTCAACCGCCGAGCTTCTTCTTGAGCAGCTCGTTGACCTGCGCCGGGCTGGCCTTGCCCTTGGAGGCCTTCATGACCTGGCCGACCAGCGCGTTGAAAGCCTTTTCCTTGCCGGCGCGGAATTCCTCGACCGACTTCGGGTTGGCGGCCAGCACTTCGTCGATGATCGGTTCGATGGCGGAGGCGTCGGTCACCTGCTTGAGCCCCTGCTTTTCGATAACCTCGTCGGCCGTCGCGCCTTCGCCATTCCACAACGCATCGAAGACTTTCTTGGCGATGTTGTTGGAGATAGTGCTGTCCGCGATGCGCGCCATCAGCCCGGCCAGTTGTGCGGGCGATACGGGAGAGTCGGCCAACGAGCGTTCTTCGCGATTCAGGCGCGCGGCGAGCTCGCCCATCACCCAGTTGGCCAGTGGCTTGGCGAGCGCGGCGCCACCGGCTGCCAGTGCGTCGAGGTAGTACTGCGCGGTGTCGCGGCTGGCGGTGAGCGTGGCGGCATCGTAGGCCGACAGACCGTACTCGTCCTGGAGGCGTTGGGCCAGTTGCACCGGCAGTTCGGGCAGTTCGCCCTTCACGCGGGCGATCCAGTCGGCGTCGATCACCAACGGCAGCAGGTCGGGATCGGGGAAGTACCGGTAGTCGTGCGCGTCTTCCTTGGAGCGCATCATGCGCGTCTCGCCGGTATCCGGGTCGAACAGCACGGTGGCCTGCTGGATCGCGCGGCCCGATTCGATCTCATCGATCTGCCAGCCGATTTCGTATTCGATGGCCTGTTGCAGGAAGCGGAAGCTGTTGAGGTTCTTGATCTCGCGCCGCGTGCCGAGCGGCTCGCCGGGACGACGCACCGAGACGTTGGCGTCGCAGCGGAAGGAGCCTTCCTGCATGTTGCCGTCGCAGATGTCGATCCATTGCACCAGCGCATGCAGCGCACGGGCGTAGGCCACGGCTTCGGCCGCGGAGGCCATGTCGGGCTCGGTGACGATTTCGAGCAGCGGCGTGCCGGCGCGGTTCAGGTCGATGCCCGACTGACCATGGAAGTCTTCGTGCAAGGACTTGCCGGCGTCCTCTTCGAGGTGCGCGCGCGTCAGGCGCACGGTCTTTTCGTAGGCCTTTTCACCTTCGCCCACGCGGATGGTGATCGTGCCGCCCTGTACCACCGGCAGCTCGAACTGGCTGATCTGGTAGCCCTTGGGCAGGTCGGGGTAGAAGTAATTCTTGCGCGCGAAGACCGAGCGCGGCGCGACGGTCGCGCCGATGGACAGCCCGAAGCGGATGGCCCGCTCGACCGCGCCGCGATTGAGTACCGGCAGCACGCCGGGCAGCGCGATATCCACCGCGCTGGCCTGCACGTTCGGCTCGGCGCCGAATGCCGTGCTGGCGCCCGAAAAAATCTTCGAACGGGTGTTGAGCTGGGCGTGGGTTTCCAGCCCGATGACGACTTCCCAATCGCTTCTCATTGCGTGCGGTCTTCAACAGGTAATCCTGCATTTTATCGCACCGCACCGGTTTGCCGGCACACCAGCGCTTTCCCGCGTTGCAGTGCGGCACGGCGGCGCGCATCATCGGGGCCGCCCATCCAGGAGCCACCCATGCCACATCTGCTTGCACTCGACCAGGGTACGACCAGTTCGCGCGCAATCGTCTTCGACCAGGACAGTCGCGTCATCGCTACCGCGCAGCGCGAGCTGAAGCAGTCGTTCCCGCAGCCGGGCTGGGTGGAGCACGACCCGGTCGAAATCTGGCAAGGCCAGCTTGCCTGCGCGCAACGGGCGCTGGCCGACGCGGGATTGACCGCGCAGGATGTGGCCGCCATCGGCATCACCAACCAGCGAGAAACCACCATCCTGTGGGACCGCGGCACCGGCCAGCCCGTGGCGCCCGCCATCGTCTGGCAGGATCGCCGCACGGCCGCCCATTGTGCGCGCCTGAAAGAGGACGGGCTGGAGCCGGTTTTCCGCGCCCGCACCGGGCTCGTCGTCGATCCTTATTTTTCCGGTACCAAGCTGCGCTGGCTGCTCGATCAGGTGCCAGGCGCCGGGGCTCGCGCGCGCAATGGCGAACTTGCTTTCGGCACCGTCGATAGCTGGCTGGTGTGGCAGCTCACCGGCGGCGCGATGCACGTGACCGACGTGAGCAACGCGTCGCGCACTCTGCTCTACGACATCCACACCGGCGACTGGGACGACGACCTGCTGGCGGTGCTCGGCATTCCGCGCGCGGTGCTGCCGCGTGTCGTGCCTTCGAGCGGAGAAATCGGCTATTCACTGGCGGCGTTGTTCGGCGCGCCGATTCTCATCGGCGGCATCGCGGGCGACCAGCAGGCAGCACTTTTCGGGCAGGCCTGCAATGCGCCGGGCATGGCCAAGAATACCTACGGCACAGGCTGTTTCGCACTGGCGCACACCGGCAACAAGGCGTGCACGTCCACGCACGGGCTGGTCACCACGCGCACTGCGCAGCTCGGCGCGCAGGCCGGCTACGCGCTGGAAGGCAGCGTGTTCGTGGCAGGCGCCGTCGTACAGTGGCTGCGCGACGGCCTGGGCATCATCCGCGATGCGGCGGAGATCGAAGCGCTGGCGACATCGGTGCCCGACAATGGCGGCGTACACGTGGTGCCCGCCTTCACGGGCCTGGGTGCGCCGTACTGGGAACCCGAAGCTCGCGGCGCCATCGTCGGCCTGACGCGCGGCAGCACTGCGGCGCACATCGCGCGGGCGGCGGTCGAATCGATCGCCTACCAGTCGGCCGAGTTACTGTCCGCCATGCAGGCTGACAGCGCCCTTGCCGTACGCGAACTCCGCGTCGATGGCGGCGCGTCGCGCAACGATCTGCTCATGCAGTTCCAGGCCGACCTGCTTGGCGTGCCAGTGATGCGTCCGGTGGTGCAGGAAACCACCGCACTGGGCGCGGCCTATCTTGCCGGACTGGCCGCCGGTGTGTGGCCGGATGCCGACGCGCTGGCCGGCATGTGGCAGCGCGAACGGATGTTCGAGCCGGCCATCGGCCGCGACCAGGCGCAGGCACTGCTGCATGCATGGCGCCAAGCGGTCCAGCGCGTGCTGTGATGGCGACGCCGGCGCATACCGCCTAGGGTATTCCATTACGTATTATTACAGCGACCGTCTGCGTGTTCGCGCGGATGTGTTGACTCTCGCGCCTTTTCATACTTGGTTACACGGTAGGCGCTCCGCGTCTGCCGCATTGACAACCAGACGCTCCGTGCCATCTGGCGCGGACAAAGTCGGAGGAGACCATGCAGAATGTCCTGCCCAGGCTAGGGTGGGCAGCCCTTGCCGTATTGGGGGCCTGTTCGCTCGCCGTCGTCGCGCTGTCGCGCGGCGAAACCATCAACGCGCTATGGATCGTGATCGCGGCCGTGTCGGTGTATCTGATCGGCTACCGCTTCTACGCGCGCTTCCTGGCCCACACCGTCGTCGGCGTGGACCCCAACCGCATGACGCCGGCCTACCGTTACAACGATGGGCTGGACTATGTGCCCACCAACAAGAACATTCTCTACGGCCATCACTTCGCCGCCATTGCAGGTGCCGGTCCGCTGGTCGGCCCCGTGCTGGCCGCGCAGATGGGTTACCTGCCGGGCATGTTGTGGATTCTGGCCGGCGTGATCTTCGCCGGTGCGGTGCAGGATTTCATGGTGCTGTTCATCTCGACGCGCCGCGACGGCCGTTCGCTGGGCGACCTGATCAAATCCGAGCTCGGACCGATCCCCGGTGTGATCGCGCTGTTCGGCACTTTCATGATCATGGTGATCATCCTGGCCGTGCTGGCGCTCATCGTCGTCAAGGCGCTGACTGACTCGCCCTGGGGCAGCTTCACCGTCGCAGCGACGATCCCCATCGCAATCTTCATGGGCATCTATCTGCGATTCATCCGCCCGGGCCGCATCCTGGAAATCTCGGTGCTCGGCTTCGTACTGCTGATGGCCGCCATCATCTTCGGCGGCGACGTCGCAGCCAGCCCGACCTGGGGGCCGATGTTCACGTTCGATGGCAAGCAGCTCACGTGGATGCTGATCGGCTACGGCTTCATCGCTTCGGTGCTGCCGGTGTGGCTGCTGCTGGCACCGCGCGACTACCTGTCGACCTTCCTGAAGATCGGCACCATCCTCGGTCTGGCGATCGGCATTGCCTTCGTGGCACCGCAACTGCAGATGCCCGCGCTGACGCAATTCGTGGATGGCACGGGTCCGGCCTGGTCGGGCAACCTGTTCCCGTTCCTGTTCATCACCATCGCCTGCGGCGCGGTGTCGGGTTTCCACGCGCTGATCTCGTCGGGCACCACGCCCAAGCTGATCGAGTCCGAAAAGCACCTCGCCTTCATTGGTTACGGCGGCATGCTGATGGAATCGTTCGTCGCCATCATGGCGCTGGTTGCCGCCTCGTGCGTCGATCCGGGCGTGTATTTCGCGATGAACAGCCCGCTGGCCGTGCTCGGACCGACGGCCGAGACCGCTGCGCACACCATCTCGCAATGGGGCTTCGTGATCACGCCTGACGTGCTGGCGCAGACCGCCGCCGACATCGGCGAGAAGTCGGTGATCGCACGTGCGGGTGGCGCTCCGACGCTGGCCGTGGGCATGGCGCACATCCTGCACCAGGCAATCGGCGGCAAGGCGATGATGGCGTTCTGGTATCACTTCGCCATCCTGTTCGAAGCGCTGTTCATTCTGACCGCAGTCGATGCGGGCACGCGTGCCGGCCGCTTCATGCTGCAGGATCTGCTGGGTACTTTCGTACCGTCGTTCAAGCGCACCGAGTCGCTGGTCGCCAACCTCATCGCCACCGCACTGTGCGTGGCGGCCTGGGGTTACTTCCTGTACCAGGGCGTGGTCGATCCGCTGGGTGGTATCAACACCCTGTGGCCGCTGTTCGGCGTGGCCAACCAGATGCTGGCAGCCGTGGCGCTGACCCTGGCGACGGTGGTGCTGTTCAAGATGAAGCGCCAGCGCTACGCCTGGACGACGATCCTGCCGACGGTGTGGCTGCTGGCCTGCACGCTGACGGCGGGCTGGCAGAAGATCTTCTCGGCCAACCCGAAGGTCGGCTTCCTGTCGCACGCCGCCAAGTTCTCGGACGCCATCGCGCGCAATGAAATCCTGGCTCCGGCCAAGACCATGGCGCAGATGCAGCAGATCGTGTTCAACGACTACGTGGATGCGACGCTGTCCGGCGTGTTCATCTTCGTGGTGATTGCCGTGCTGCTGTTCGGTATCCGCTCCTGCATGAAGGCGCTGCAAGAACAACGCCCGACGGTGCGCGAGTCCGAATACGTGCCGGTTGGCGAAGCAGCAGGCGCCTGAGTCGATCATGTTCAATGACCTTGCACGCATGGGTCAGTATCTCGGGCAGGCGGCGCGTGCGCTGGTAGGCCTGCCCGACTATGACACCTACGTGCAGCACATGCGCACGACGCATCCGGATCGCACGCCAATGACGTACGAGGAATTCTTCCGCGAACGGCAGGAAGCGCGCTACTCCGGCGGCGCGGGCAAGTGTTGCTAAGACCGCAGCCCACCCAGGTCGTACAGGTGGGCTGACTACCATCTCCGCCTCTTGCGCGTCGCTTCGGTGACGCGCATTTTTTCGTTTGTCATGCAAGAAACGATCCCCGTTACCCTGCTCACCGGTTTTCTCGGCGCCGGCAAGACCACGCTGCTGAACCGCCTGCTGGCGGCCATGCGTGGCACGCGCATCGCCATCGTCGAAAACGAATTCGGTGCCGTCGGCATCGACGGCAGCCTGGTGGCATCAGAGGCCAGCGCAGTCGTGGAATTGTCCGATGGCTGCATCTGCTGCACCGTCAAGGGCGCGCTCTCCGACGCGCTCGTCTCGATGGCGGCACGGCGCGCGAGCGGAGAGCTCGCTTTCGAGCGGCTCATCATTGAGACGACCGGGCTGGCCGATCCAGCACCGATCGTGCAGGTTTTTCTGCGAGACGAAACCCTTCGCGGCCACTACCAGCTCGATGGCGTGATCACCGTCATCGACGCATTGCACGCCACCGCGCAACTCGATCGCGAACGCGTGGCGGCATCGCAGGTGGCTTTCGCCGATCGGCTGATCCTCACCAAGACCGATGCGCTCAGCGTCGACGGGGCCGCCACGCTGGCCGCGCGACTGGCGCGCATCAACGCACGCGCACCGCTGGAATGGGCATCGCGCATCGATGACCTGCGAGCGCTACTATCGATCGGCGGCTTCATGTTGCGCGAATCCGGCCTGCCCCGGCGCGGATGGCGCCCCGTGGGCGAGCGCTCATGGGACGACGCGATTGCCTCGGTGGTGCTCGAATGCGATACACCGCTGCCGCTGGATGGCATCTCGCTCTTCGTCGATGAACTCCTGGCCGACCACGCCAATGACCTGCTCCGGTACAAGGGCATCCTGTCGATCGCTGGCGAGCCGCGACGGCTCATCTTCCAGGGCGTGCACCAGGTGGCAGGCTTCGACTACGGTCGCCCGTGGGACAGCAATGAGCTGCGCACCTCGCGCATAGTGCTGATCGGCCGCGATCTGCCGGTGGAGCGTCTGAGGGCGCGCTTCGCGGGGCTCACCGAGTAGAACTCTTGCAGGGTGGGCCGCCTGGCGCGGGCCCACCCGATGGCTGCTAGGCCGGCACGGCATTCATCGTCGTCGCGGGAATGCCAAGCGCCTTCATCAGCTTGCTCCAGTCGCCCCGTGAAACGAGGGGACGCAGCATGTCCAGCATGGCGTCAAAGGCCTCTGCCGGCGCCTTCGATCGGATATCGCCGAGCAACATTGCACGTTCCTGCGCGTTTGCGTACGGCAGCATCCAGCGCATGACGATGCCCATTTCCTGCGGCGGAATGGAGGCCACCAGCCGGTCGTGGATGTCGATGAGTTCGGCGTCCGAATACGCTGCCCACAACACGCCATTGTTGTGAGCCTCTTCATGCGCCATGTGCTCGAAGTTTTCGCCGACGAAGACCGCGAGCCGCTTGTAGACTTCGGATGCGAGCGGCTGACGCAGCGGCACCGGCAGCAGTTCCAGTTCCTGCGTATCGGCGAGGAAGGCCTTGACCGCCATGATGTGTTCCGCGTGATCCAGAGCGGTGTCTCCGGACGATCCTGGCCGGCGCGCTTCCATCGCGGCGTGAATGAACTCGTTCTCGTGCTGCAGGTGCTTGAAGCAGGTCTCCATCAACTTGCGCAACTGCGCGGTCGCCGCCAATGCGTCGCGCTCGTCACTCCAGTCGGTGCGACCCACGAGCGATACGGTGTCGCTCATGAATGCCCGCAAGCCTTTGTGCACCAATGCGTACATGTCGAATCGCGCAACGGCGCGGCTGTCCTTGCCCATCATGCTGCTCTCCTCAAACGTTTCGATCGGGGTGGTACGGCGACGTGCCATGAAACGTCGCGACGTGGAGCGGCAGAGTACGGCGGGCGCTGGCGGGGCGCCGCTAAATCTTGGCTAAGGGATTCCTAAGAAAGTCCTAAGGCGACCGTGCCCCATCGGGCTGCCGGACATGGCGCGGATGACTCAGGCGGGCGGGCGCCGCGGACGGCCCTTGGGCAGAGGCAGGCCACGACGATTGGCCGTCGATTCAGCATCCGCCGCGCCCAACATCCATCCTCGATGCGCCGCAAAGCGGATAGCCTCCAGTTGCCGGCCGGAGAGGCCGTTCTCGAGCAGCGTGCGATACACCGCCTGCCGCTCGAACGGCGTGTTGCCCAGCGCCCAGTACAGAGCGTGGTCGGTGATGAGCGGATCGGCGGCGAGGCCGACGTGATGACGACAGCTCGACCAGTCGTAGTGCGAGGGTTCGCTGGCGAGTTGATGGCGGACGGGGTTGAGTTCGACGTACGCGTAGCACGCCAGAAGGTAGGCGTCCGGCTCGACGACGGTGGAGCGGTAGCGCCCTTCCCACAGCGTTCCGCTGCGCCCGTGGCGATCGTTGAAATAGCGGACGTAGCGGCGGCCGAGGCGCTGCATCATGGCGCCGGCCGCACCTTCATCGCCCGGCGTGGCAACCATGTGAACGTGGTTCGGCATCAGTACATAGGCATGCAGCGCGACGCCGGCTTCGCGCGCGGATTCACGCAGGTGCACGCGATACTGCTCGAAGTCGGCGTCGTCGTTGAACACCGGCGCGCGATTGTTGCCCCGCTGCAGGATCAGTTGCGGCATGTCGGGCACGTACAGTCGCGGCAGGCGGCTCATGACATTCAGGAAAAGCGCGAAATACCGACTCTTGTCCGGTTCATGACAAAGCGATGGTTCGTTCTCAGACGTTGCCGACCGAGAACAGGCGGCGATGCTCCTTCATCGCGTAGCGGTCCGTCATGCCGGCGATGTAGTCGGCCACGGCGCGAGCCTTGTCTTCGCGCGCACGCTCCTGATGCTGCATGGGCAGCAGCCGGATATCGCTCATGAAGGCATCGAACAGCTCGGCGATGATGCGCTTGGCCTTGGCCATTTCGCGCAGCACAACGTAGTGCCAATAGAAGTTCTCGCGCAGGAATTGCTTGAGTTGAAGCTGCTCGCTGCGCATCTCGTCCGAAAAAGCCACCAGCGGCGCACTGCAATTGTGTACGTCGTCCAGCGTGACCACAGCGGCGTCGGCGATGTTGCGGCGCGTGGTGGCGATCAGGTCCAGCGCCAATGCGTTGATCATGCGCCGCACGGTTTCGTGGATGAGCTTGCGGCCGGCGATGCCGGGATAACGGCTGCGCGCATCGTTGGCGTGGCGCGCGAAGACGTCGACGCCTTCGAGCTGTTCGAGCGTGATGATCTGCGAGCGCAGCCCGTCGTCGACGTCGTGATTGTTGTACGCGATCTCGTCGGCCAGATTGCACAACTGCGCTTCGAGCGAAGGCTGCTTCTTGTCGATGAAACGGCGGCCGAGCTCACCGAGCAACGCAGCGTTCCTGGGTGAGCAGTGCTTGAGGATGCCTTCGCGCGTCTCGTAGGTGAGATTGAGTCCGTCGAACTGCGCGTAGTGGTCTTCCAGCAACTCGACCGTGCGCAGGCTTTGCAGGTTGTGTTCGAAGCCGCCGAACTCGCGCATGCACTCGTTGAGCGCATCCTGCCCGGCGTGGCCGAAGGGCGTGTGGCCGAGGTCATGTGCCAGCGAGATGGCTTCGACGAGGTCTTCGTTCAAATCCATCGCCCGCGCCAGCGAGCGGCCGATCTGGGCGACCTCGATGCTGTGCGTCAGCCGTGTGCGGAAGAGGTCGCCTTCGTGATTGACGAAGACCTGCGTCTTGTATTCGAGGCGACGGAATGCCGTCGAATGGATGATGCGATCGCGGTCGCGCTGGAATTCGCTGCGCGAGGCCGGGTGGTCTTCGGCGTGCACGCGGCCGCGGCTGTTGGCCTCGCTGACCGCGTAAGAGGCGAGCGTGGCGGCGGCGGTCGTCATGCCACGCAGGCGGCGATGGCCGCTTCGATATCGCTGCGCGCAGCGCGATCGGTGATCTGCGCGCGACCGATCTGCTCGAGCAGGATCAGGCGCAGGCGACCGGCTTCGACCTTCTTGTCGTGGTGCATGAGTTCCACGTAGCGCTCGACGCCCAGGGCCGGCCCCGCGACGGGCAGGCCCGCGCGCTCAAAGATGGTACGCACGCGCGCGACGTCGGCCGAGCTCAGCATGCCGAGCCGCGCCGAGAGCTCTGCCGCCATCACCGTGCCCGCCGCGACCGCTTCGCCGTGCAACCACACGCCGTAACCCATGCCGGTTTCGATGGCGTGGCCGAAGGTGTGGCCGAGGTTGAGGGTGGCGCGCTCGCCTTGCTCGGTTTCGTCGGCGGCGACGACTTCGGCCTTGTTACGGCAACTGCGCTCGACGGCGTAGGCCAGCGCTTCGGGATCGCGTGCGAGCAGCGCATCGATGTTCGCTTCGCACCATTCGAGGAAAGGCAGGTCGCGGATGAGACCGTACTTGATGACCTCAGCCAGCCCGGCCTTGAGCTCGCGGTCAGGCAGCGTGTCGAGCGTGGAGACGTCGGCCAGCACCAGTCGCGGCTGGTAGAACGCACCGATCATGTTCTTGCCGAGCGGATGGTTGATCGCCGTTTTGCCGCCGACGGAGGAGTCGACCTGCGACAGCAACGTGGTCGGCACCTGGATGAACGGCACGCCGCGCTGATAGGTCGCCGCGGCAAAGCCGGCCATGTCGCCGATCACGCCACCGCCCAGCGCGATGACGGTGGTCGAGCGTTCGCAACGATTGCCCAGCAGACCGTCGAAGACGAGATTGAGCGTCTGCCAATCCTTATGCGCCTCGCCGTCCGGCAGGATAATTTCGGTGGTGCTCACGCCGGCGCCGCGCAGCCCTTCGGCGAGCTGCGCCAGATACAGTGGCGCCACGGTCTCGTTGCTGACGATCGCCACGCGCCGCGCCTTGAGGTGGCGCAGCACGAGATCCGGCTGGCCGATCAGACCGCGGCCGATGTGGATCGGATAGGCGCGCTCACCCAGCGCTACGTCGAGTGTACGCACAGTTGTTCCCATTCCTTGAGGATTCTCGATACCGCCGTATGCGAGTGATGGCGCGCGCCATCCACGATGATGTCGGCGATCTCCCGGTACAGCGGATCGCGCTGCGTGCGCAGGGCGTTGAGTTTGCCCAGCGGGTCGGCGACCTGCAGCAGCGGACGGTTGGTGTCGTGACGGGTGCGTTCGAGCAGCACGTGGGTCGGTACATCCAGGTACACCACCCAGCCGGTGCGACGCAGCACCTTGCGGTTTTCCGGGTCGAGGATCGCGCCTCCCCCTGTTGCCAGCACGATGCCGGCTTCTTCGGACAGTTCGACGATGGTCTGAGCCTCGCGGCGCCGGAAACCGGCTTCGCCTTCGAGTTCGAAGATGGTGGGAATGCGCACGCCCGTGCGTGCTTCGATCTCGTGGTCAGTGTCCACAAAACGGCGCCCCATGCGCCGGGCAAGTGCGCGACCGATGGTCGTCTTGCCCGAGCCCATGAGGCCCACGAGATAGATGTTATGGCGCTGTCCGTTCACGACAGCGATTCTAGCAGTCCGCGGCCGGTTCTTCGCGGCCGCGGTTTGTCGCACGGTTACGGCGTGCTGCCAGCCGACGAGGACGATGAAGCCTTGTTGTCGGACATCATGTAGCGGATGTAATTGTCAGCATCAGGTGCGTTGACGATGATCGTGCTCGATCCGTCCGTGATCGGTGAGCCAGTCGGTGCGTTATTACCAACCGTGTAGGCGACGATACGGTGCTGAGCATGATCGACATCCGGACGCCCCGTGTAGTTTCCGCTGCACTGACTGTTGACGGTCAGACACGCACCGCTGGGCTGGCTGGCGAGCGAGGTGGCCACAATCACGCCTGAGTAGCTCACGAAGTTGACCACCGTGCCGTCAGCCACCGGGTTGCCCTTGATGTCACCAACAGTGACGGAGAACTTGCACGGATAGGTGCGCTTCTCGATACCAGTAGCGCAATCCGAGGCAGGGTCCCACTGCAGGAAGAACTTGGACTGATCTGGACGACTGCCGGTGATCACGATCTGATCGTTCGAGTAGTACTCCTTGGTCGGCACCACGACGAGTTTGCCGATCACGTTGAACGTAATCGGCTCCGAGCCCGAGTTGACGGTCACGGAAGCGATACCGTCATCGTTCGACGTCACTGTCACATCCGACGCGCTGCCATTGGTAAGGATGCCGCCGTTGCGCTTGGTGACCGAATAGATCACCTGGGCGCTCTTGACCGGGTTGTTGGAGCTGTCCAACACCTTGAACTGGACAATCGTCTGCTCGGCAGCATTATTGATGCCGTTGGTCGATCCTGAGATGAACAGGCGGGTCGTCGACGCCCCCACGTACTGCAGATACGAAGGCGTGCCTGCCGTGCCGGTGCCGGACGTCGAATTGATCGAGTAGTTCTGGCTGACCGAGGCCGTGCCGGCCGCCGCCTTGATCGTCATGGCGCCGCTCGCCGAAGGCGTCGTCGCCGACAGCGTGATCGACGCTTTGCCGTTGACGTCCGTCAGTGCCTTGCCGCTGTTGGGCGTGAATTGGGAGTTGGTCGTGTCGTCGGTCGTGAATACAACGACGACGCCGGCCGCCGGAGTCTTGTCCGGATTGGTCACCGTCACCGAAAGCTTGAACGGCTTGCCATAGACGAGGGCCGACGTCACCGGATTCACCGTCAGGCCGCTGGCCGTATCGACGGTTTCGAGCGTCATGCCGAAAGCGGTTGTCGCTTCCGAGCTGGACGAGGATGTCGACGACGAACTCGACGTATTGCCGCAACCACCCGAAGCCAGACAGGTGCCATTGCCGCCACCGCCGCCACCACAGGCGGCGAGCACCAAGGGAGTGGCGACGAGGATCGCCAGTTTTTGCCACATCTTCATGTTGTATTTCTCTCCAAGACGGCTCTGTGCCGCTGATACTCAGGACCCGCAGTCTGACGGTTGATGCACTTCGGCGCGAGCACCCTTGCGGGTAGCTCACGCCGTTGTCATGTCGTCATTGCACGAATCGGGGAATCAGCGTGCCAGGGCCTGGTCAGTCACGATTCGCGGTGTAATGAAAACAAGCAGCTCGGTCTTGTCGTCCGACCGTTCGTTGTTGCGGAACAGGGCGCCGAGGTAGGGCACGTCGCCAAGGAGCGGAACCTTCGTCGTGGTGTTGCCCACGGTCTGCTGGTAGATGCCGCCGATGACCACCGTGCCGCCGTTTTCCACCAGCACGTCGGTCCTGACGTGCTTGGTGTCGATGGCGATGCCGGAACCGGTCGACAGCGACGTGTTGGGGGTGTCCTTGTTCACATCGAGCGACAGGAACACGCGACCGTCGGGCGTGATCTGCGGACGCACGCGGAGGGCCAGGTTGGCCTTGCGGAACGACACGCTGGTCGCGCCCGAACTGGTGGCCTGCTGGTACGGGATTTCGGTGCCCTGCTCGATCAGCGCTTCGACCTGGTCAGCCGTCATGACGCGCGGACGCGATACCACCTTGCCGCGCCCGTCGGCTTCGAGCGCCGACACTTCCATGGTCAGGAAGCGGGTCGCCGCGCTGTTCCACAGCACGAAGGACAGCGCACCCGCGGCCTTGTCGCCGATCGACGATGCGGGCAGGTTCAATGCAAGGCCCTGGCTCGAGAAGATCGGCTGCTGGTCGGTCAGGCCGGCCTGGTAGGCCGTGGAACCGAGGCCACCGCCGATGGTGGTGCGCGGAATGGTGTTGCCCGCCGAGTTGGTGCCCGCGGTCGAACCGCTGGCGGACCCGAAGCCCAGGCGCACGCCGAGGTTGCGGCTGAAGGTGTCGGTCGCTTCGACGATCTGCGCTTCGATCAGCACCTGGCGCACCGGCACGTCGATTTCCGCGATCAGCGCGCGCAGCGCTTCGAGCTGGCTGTTGATGTCAGTCACGAAGATCTTGTTGGAGCGCTCATCCACCGCCACCGTGCCACGCTTGGACAGCACGGTCTGGTCCTTGCCCTTGAGGAAGTCGGATACCTGCTTGGCATTGTGGTAGTTGATCTGGAAGCTCTCCGTGCGCAGCGGTTCGAGGTCCTGGATCTGCGACCGGGCTTCCAGTTGCAGCTTTTCGCGCGCGGCCAGTTCATCACGCGGCGCGATCCAGATGACATTGCCGTTCTTGCGCATATCCAGACCTTTGGCCTGGAGAATGATGTCGAGCGCCTGATCCCAGGGCACATCCTTCAGGCGCAGGGTGACGTTGCCGGTCACGCTGTCGCTGGTGATGATGTTGAAGTTGGTGAAGTCGGCAATGACCTGCAGCACCGAGCGCACGTCAATGTTCTGGAAGTTGAGCGACAGTTTCTCGCCGGCGTACTTCTGACGATTGTCGCCACCCTGCACGAGTTTGCGCGGATCTTCCTGAACCGGCTTCACTTCCAGCACGAACTGGTTGTCGCTCTGGTAGGCGTTGTGTTCCCACAGCCCCTTCGGGCTCACCACGAGACGCACCATGCCACCTTGCTGCGTGGTCGACACCGACGTCACCGGCGTGGCGAAATCGGTCACATCCAGGCGGCGCGACAGGTTCTGCGGCAGGCTCGTCTTGAGGAAATCGACCACCAGATCGGAACCCTGCTGGCGGATGTCGATGCCGGTGTTGGCGTCCGACAGATCGACCACGATGCGGCCTTCGCCGTTCGGGCCGCGACGGAAGTTGAGGTCGCGGATGCTGTGCTGGTCCGGGCCGCCTTTCTGTTCGGCGAAGCGCGCCGTCGTGGTTGCCTCGGGCGACTTGGCGGTGGCGGCGGACAGCGTGATCACCACGTCGCGGCCTTCCACACGGGTGTCATAGGTCAGCGCGCGGTTCAGGTTCAGCACCAGCCGCGTGCGGTCGGCGACCTGCACGACGTTGGCGCTGCGCACGTCACCTTCGTTGATCGTCTGCGCATTGCGTCCCAGGGCGTTACTGGTACCTGGGAAATCGATCGCCACGCGCGACGGGTTGGAAACCGAGAAGCTGCCCAGTTGGCCGTCGAACGGTTGGCGCAGCGTGACGCGAACGATGACGTTGCCGCCTTGTGAGGTGGCCCCGATCGACTCGATCGCGTTCTTCGCGGTGGCCGCTGCAGGCGCCGCAGCCGGTTGGGCCGTCTGGGCGTGCGCCACCGGCACGGCAAGCATCAAGCTGACGCCCGCCGACAGGCAGAGTGCAGACAGTCGAGTACCGATTTTCATTTTTTAGCCTCTTGCTCTTGCAGCTGCATCGTGCTGACACGCTCGATCCAATCCCCATTGGAGTCTTCGATCAGTTCCTTGAGCGTGATCTCACCGTCGGTGATCTTGGTAATCACCCCGAAGTTTTGTCCCAGGTAGTTACCCACCCGTGCCTGGTAGATGGTCTTGTCGGCCTGGATCAGCGCGACGGGGCGCCCGCCCGACATCATCATCCCGACCATCTTGAGCGTCTCCAGCGGATACGCTTCCAGCGGTTCGCGGCGACGGTTCATGTCGGGCCGGTTCTTGCCGCCCCCGCGGCGTTCCGGCTCGAGCTTGCTGGATGCGAACGGATCGACCAGGCCGCCGTTGTCATAGTCGACGACCGGAAAGGTCTTGATCGTCGGCAGCGGCGGCACGCGACCGCGCATGTCCTTGGCCTGGTCCTGCATCCAGTTCCTGATGTCCTGGTGGTCGTCGTTGCTGCAACCTGCCAGCAGCGCACAGCCCACGAGGATGAGCCAACTCGATTTCACGTTTCGATCTCCCCGGCTCGTCACTTCTTCTGAGCCGCCTTTTCGCGGCGCTGCTTGGCGATCTCTTCTTCGTCGAGATAGCGGTAGGTCACGGCGTTGGCGTCCATCATCAGCTTGCCGGACGGGTTCATCGTGATGGCCATGTCCGACAGCGTCACGATGCGCGGCAGCTTGGCGACGTCGCTGGCAAAGTTGCCCAGGTCGTCATAGGAGCCCGTCACGCGCAGCGCGATGGGCAGTTCGGCGTAGAAGTCGCGCACCGCTTCAGTGCCCGGCTTCCACAGCTCGAACGACAGACCACGGCCACGGCCGGCCTGATTGACGTCGACCAGCAGCGCTTCCATCTCGGATTTGTTCGGCAGTTGCTTGAGCAGGGTGCCGAACTGGCGGTCGATGTCGGCCAGCTGCTTGCGGTATTCGTCCAGGTTGACGGCCTGGCGCTTCTTGCCGACCCACTCTTCGCGCAGTTGCACTTCCTGGCTACGGCGCTCATCCAGCGTTTCGAGCTGACCTTTCCACAGGAACCACCAGGCGCCGACGAGCAGCAGGATGAAGAGGGCCACCAGCGCAGCCACCCGCGGCGCTGCGGGCCACAGGCCAGGATCGTTCGGATCGAGCTGGCGGAAATCGTCGACGAGGCGCTTGAAATCGAACGCCGCCACTTTCTTCAATGCAGGGGCTTTCACGGCTTGCGCTCCGTCTTGGCGTTCTTGGCGCTGTCGGCGTCGATCGGCTGGCGCTCGATGCTCACGTTCAGGTTGAAGTCACCCACGCGGCGGCCCTTGAGATCCACGGCCTTGATCTCGATGAGTTCGGGCTTTTCGAGCACCGGCGACGAATCCAGGTTGCGCATGAGCTGTGAGACGCGGGCGTTCGATTGCGCGTAGCCCTGGATGTTGATCCGCATTCCGGTCTGCTTGATCGCGCGGATGTACACGCCTTCCGGCGTCTGGCGGATCAGCTCGTTGAAGACGTGCACGGTCTCGGCACGGTTGCTTTGCAGCGACTCGATGACCTGCTTGCGCGACAGCAGCGCCTGCGTCTGCTCGCGCAGGCGCTTGATCTCGGCGATCTCCTTGTCGAGCGAGGCAATCTCGCGCTTGAGGAAGTCGTTGGTGGCTTCCTGATCTTCAATGGCGCGGTCGATGAAGGTGTAGCCGACGAAGGCGATCATGCCGCACAGCATGGCAACCAGCGCGAGCAGTGAGTAGAACTGCTGGCGGCGTTGCTTGCGCGCTTCTTCGCGATGCGGGAGAAGGTTGATGCGGATCATGCGTCGAACCTCCGCAGGGCGAGGCCGCAAGCCACCATCAGCGCGGGCGCTTCAGCGGCCAGGTTCTTGGGGCGAACACGCTGGGACAACGCCATGCCGACGAAGGGATTGGCGATCTGGGTGCTGACCTGCGTACGGCTGGCCACGATCTGGTCGATGCCCGGAATCACCGCGACGCCGCCCGAGAGCACCACCAGGTCGACCTGGTTGTATTGCGTCGAAGTAAAGAAGAACTGGAGCGCGCGCGACACTTCCAGCCCCAGGCTGTCCATGAACGGGCGCAGCAGTTCGCTTTCGAAATTGTCGGGCAGGCTGCCCGAGCGCTTGGCCGTCTCGGCCTCTTCCATGCTCATGCCATAGGCACGCATGATGTCCTGCGTCAGCTGGCTGCCGCCGAAAGGCTGTTCGCGCGAGTACAGCACGACGTCGTCACGCAGAATGGCGACCTTCATGCTGTGCGCGCCGACATCGATGACGGCGATGATCTTGCCTTTGCCGCTTTCCGGCAGGCGACGGCGGATCAGCTCGAACGCGGCCTGTGCGGCGAAGGATTCGACATCCATCACCACCGCCTTGAGGCCGGCCGACTCGGCGGCGGCTACGCGATCCTGGACTTTTTCCTTGCGCGAGGCGGCGATCATCACTTCGACTTCGTCTTCGGAGCCGGCCATCGGGCCGAGCACCTGGTAGTCGAGATTGACTTCTTCGATGGCGAAGGGAATGTACTGGTTAGCTTCCGACTCGACCGCGATTTCCATGTCCAGCTCGCGCAGGCCGGCCGGCAATGCGATCTTCTTGGTGATCACTGCGGGCGCGGGCAGAGCCAGCGCAACCTGGCGGGTATTGGTGCCGAGGCGCTTCCACGCCTTGCGGATGCTGTCGGCGACGACTTCGAGGCTGGCGATGTTGCCGTCGGTCACCGCGTCGCGCGGCAAGGGCTCTATGGCATAGCGCTCGAGCCGGTACTGGTTCGCGCCAGCCTCCGCCAGCTCGACCATTTTGACCGCCGACGAGGAAATATCCAGGCCCAACAGGGGCTTGGCTCTCCCTCCCAGCAGGGCGGACAGATCTCTCACGATGACGTCTTCCTCGAAATGGTCCTGAAATCAGTAAGTTGGGCGCACTAACAACAATTTACATTAAATGCTATCAGCAAAATCCTACTCACGCTGTTACAACGACGCCGAACGGTCGATCTTCAGCCCTAGAGGGGAACCCTCCCGCCTATAATCGCGTCTCTACACCGAAGGTCACCCCATGCAAAAACGCTGGATCATGCTGTCCCTGGCCGTGCTGTTCGGCCTCGCGCTGCTAGGCATCGCTTCCCTCGGCATCGCCGCCGCGTTCGCGTGGCCGAAGCTGCCGTCGCTCGAAGCGCTGACCGACTACAAGCCGCGCATCCCGCTTCGCGTCTATACCGCCGACGGCGCCCTGATCGCCGAGTACGGCGAAGAGCGGCGCACCTACGCGCCCATTGCACAGGTCCCAAAAACCCTGCAGGCGGCCATCCTGGCGGCGGAAGACGATCACTTCTTCGAGCATCGGGGCGTTGATTTTGCCGGTCTCACGCGCGCAACACTGGCCAACCTGCTAGGCGGCGCTCGTCGCCAAGGCGGCAGCACGATTACGATGCAGGTCGCACGGAATTTCTATCTTTCGCGTGAGAAAACTTTCAGCCGCAAGCTGTACGAGATCCTGCTCGCCATGAAGATCGAGAACAGCCTGTCCAAGGAACAGATCCTCGAGGTCTATATCAACCAGATCTACCTGGGCCAACGTTCCTACGGTTTTGCGGCAGCCGCACAGGCTTATTACGGCAAGACGCTGCAGCAGTTGACGGTTGGGGAAGCCGCCATGCTGGCAGGCCTGCCCAAGGCGCCTTCGGCCTACAACCCGGTGGCCAATCCGCCCCGCGCCAAGCTGCGTCAGCAATACGTGCTACGTCGCATGCACGAACTCAACTACATCGATGACGGCGTCTATGAACAGGCGCTGGCCGAGCCCATCAAGCTGGCGGCGGGCCGCGGAAGCGCGGCGGCGAGCGTGGGCGCCACGCCGGGCCTGCATGCGGAGTTCGTGGCGGAAATGGCGCGCCAGATGGCTTACGACCAGTTCAAGGACGAGGCCTACACGCGCGGCATCAAGGTCATCACGACCATCACCGCCGCCGACCAGGAAGCCGCCTACGCGGCGCTGCGCCAGGGTGTGCTCGATTACGAGCGCCGCCATGGCTATCGCGGCGCTGAGGCTTATGTGGACCTGAAGGACATCAAGGACGACCAGGATGTCGCCCTCGAAGACCTGATCGAGCCCTACCCGGACCAGGACGAGTTGAAGGCCGCCATCGTGCTGGACGCCTCGACCAAGCAGCTCAAGGCCTATCTGCGCGGCGGCGAGATCGTCACGCTGACCGGCGATTCGCTGCGCTTTGCGGCCGCCATGCTGGCCGACAATGCGCCGCAGCAGAAACGCCTGCGCCCAGGCGCGATCATCCGCCTGGTCAAGACCGCCAAGGGCTGGGCCATCACCCAGCCGCCGGAAGTCGAAGGCGCGTTCGTCTCGCTCGACCCGCGGACCGGCGCCGTGCGCTCGCTGGTGGGCGGTTTCGACTACAACCGCAGCAAGTTCAATCACGTCACACAGGCATGGCGCCAGCCGGGATCGAGCTTCAAGCCGTTCATCTACTCGGCCGCGCTCGAAAAGGGCTATTCGCCCTCCAGCGTGTTCGACGATGCACCGCTGTCGTTCTCGTCGGGCGACACCGGCAGCCAGGCTTGGCAGCCGCAGAACATCGACAGCAAGTACGACGGCCCGATGACCTTGCGCACCGCGCTGGCCAAGTCCAAGAACGTCGTGGCCATCCGTCTGCTGCAAGCGATCGGCACGCAGTACGCGCAAGACTATGTCACCACGCGATTCGGCTTCGACAAGGCGCGCCAACCGCCCTACCTGACGATGGCGCTCGGCGCCGGCTCGGTCACGCCGTGGCAGATGGCGGCGGCGTACTCGACCTTTGCCAATGGCGGTTATCGCATCCAGCCGTTCATCGTGCGCGAGATCCGCGACGAGAACGATCAGATCGTGGCCCGCGTCGATCCGCCGGTGGCCGGTGAGGCCGCCGAGCGCATGCTCGATCCGCGCAACGCCTTCCTGATGGATTCGATGCTCAAGGACGTGGTCCGCCGAGGCACGGCTGCCAAGGCCAACGCACTTGGCCGCTCGGACCTCGCCGGCAAGACCGGTACGACCAACGACTACGTCGACGCCTGGTTCTGCGGTTATCAGCCAACGCTGGTCGGCATCGCGTGGATCGGCTTCGACCAGCCGCGCCGCCTCGGATCGGGCGAGACCGGCAGCGGCCTCGCCTTGCCCGTGTGGATCAACTACATGAACAAGGCGCTGGCTGGCGTGCCGCAGCAGCGCACGCAAGTGCCGGCCGGGCTGATCGCCGTACGGCCGCAGGGCGCCGGCCAGGACGATTACGTCTACGAAGAATTCGTCCCGCCGCCGCCCCCGCCGGGCAGCGATGGCGCGTCCGGCCAGGAGGGCGCCGCCTCTGGCGCCTCCTCGTCACAGGGCTTCACGCCCTGGCTGACCGAATAACGCAGCCAACGGCCCAGCCCTGCTGGGCCGCTCGGCTGACGGACTTACCTATCCTCTGAATCGACGAACACATGCGACCTTCTGGACGACTTCCCGATCAATTGCGCAACGTGCGCATCACGCGCCACTTCACCCGCCACGCCGAAGGTTCGGTGCTGGTCGAATTCGGCGACACCCGCGTGCTGTGCACTGCCAGCGTCGAAGAATCGGTACCGCCCTTCCTGCGTGGCAAGGGCGAAGGCTGGCTGACCGCCGAATACGGCATGCTGCCGCGTTCGACGCACACACGCAGTGCGCGCGAGGCTGCCAAGGGCAAGCAGAGCGGACGCACACAGGAAATCCAGCGCCTCATCGGCCGCAGCCTGCGGGCGGTGGTCGACACCGCTGCATTGGGCGAACGCCAGATCACCATCGACTGCGATGTCCTGCAAGCCGACGGCGGCACGCGCACTGCGGCCATCACCGGCGCCTGCGTGGCCGTGCATGACGCACTCGAATGGCTGGTCGCACGCGGCAAGCTGCCGGCCTCACCGATGCGCGACTTCGTGGCGGCCGTATCGGTCGGCATCTTCGATGGCGTTCCCGTACTCGACCTCGATTACCCGGAAGACTCCGCCTGCGACACCGACATGAACGTCGTCATGACGGGCAGCGGAGGCTTCGTGGAGGTGCAGGGCACCGCCGAAGGCGCACCTTTCTCGCGCGAACAGCTCAACACACTACTGGCACTGGCCGCCGACGGCATCGCCGAGTTGGTCGCACTGCAGAAACAGGCACTGGGCAAATAGGCGCTCTTCGCGGACAAAAAAACGCCCCGTCACGACGGGGCGTTGTTCATTGGGGCGCCGCAATGCTCAACTCTGCAAGGCCTTGCCGACCACTTCTGCCACGTCCGCGGACAATCCGGCATGCGCCTGGATGCGTTCAAGCTGCGCACCTGCCAGCGACTGGCGCACGGCATCGAACTTCTTCCAGCGATCGAACGTGCGGGCAATGCGCGACGCCACCTGCGGATTCATCGCATCCAGTTGCAGGACCACGTCGGCGGCCAGCGCGTAGCCAGAGCCGTCGATGGCGTGGAAGTGCTTTGGATTGGCGGCGCAGAAGGCACGGATCAGCGAGTACACCTTGTTGGGATTCTTGATGTCGAACGCTTCATGCGCCATCAACGCCCGGACGGCGGCGCCCGTCCCCGCCAGTCGCGAGGTGGCCTGCACACCCAACCACTTGTCCACCACCAGCGCCTCGCCCTTCCAGGATTCGTAGAAACTGGCCAGTGCGGTAACGCGCTCCGGCACGGCGAGGTTGGCCAGTGCCGACAGGGCCGCCATGCTGTCAGTCATGTTGGCTGCGGTGTTGAAATGCGTGACCACCAGATCGTTGGTGTGCGCCGTGCCCAATTCGGCCAGATAGCCAAGACACTGGTTGCGCAGCGCGCGACGTCCGGCCTGAAGCGCGTCTGGCGAATACGCATCAGTGACGCGCAGTTGCACGTAGGCCTGCGCCAGGTCCACTTCCAGCTCCGTCGCGATATGTCGGCGCAGGTGCATGCGCGCGGCATGGATGGCGTCCGGGTCAACCACGTCCATCTGTTCAGCCAACACCGTCTCGCCCGGCAGCACGAAGCTCTCCGCCACCAGCGCCGGGTCGCCGCCCGTCGCAAAGGCGTCGGCCAGCAACGCGCGCATGGCATTCGCATAGGCGGTGGGAATCCATGCGCCGGCCTCGCCCTTGCCCGCCTGGTAGGCATGCACGCCGTCGAGAAGGATGTTCGTCGCCAGCCGCTGCCCGGCATCCCAACGCGTGACGGGATCTGCATCGAAGGCCATCAGGCGGATGAGTTCGTCGTCGCGATACGGGAACTCCAGCGTGACCGGCGCGGAAAACCCCCGCAGCAGCGAGATCACCGCGTTCTGTGGCACACCATGGAACACGAAGCGCTGCACGTCCTGCGTCAGTGACAGCACGCGAGTGTCCGCACTGACCACGGATTCGCCATCCAATGCGACGGCAATTGCTCCGCCATCCTCCCCCACAAAACCAACGGCGAGCGGAATGTGGTACGGCCCGCGCTCGATCGGATTGCCCTCGGCTGCCATGCGCGTTTCGTACGCGGTCGCCGGATAGTGCTGCTCGACTTCCAGCGTATACGTGTCCGCACGCGCGTCGTGATTGCCGCGCGCCACCAGATGCGGCGTGCCGGCCTGGTTGTACCAACGCTTGAACTGCGACAGATCGACGCCCGATGCATCCTGCATGGCCGCAACGAAGTCCTCGCACGTCACGGCCTGCCCGTCGTGGCGCGCGAAGTACAGGTCCATTCCGCGCCGGAAGGCTTCTTTGCCGATCAGCGTGTGGATCATGCGGACGACTTCGGCGCCTTTTTCGTAGACCGTGGCGGTGTAGAAGTTATTGATCTCCGCGTAGCTTGCAGGCCGGATCGGATGCGCCATCGGGCCAGAGTCTTCGGGGAACTGCGCGGCGCGCAGAAGACGGACTTCCTGGATGCGTGTCACGCCGGCCGAGTGCACGTCCATGCCGAACTGCTGGTCGCGGAAAACCGTGAGCCCTTCTTTCAGCGACAACTGGAACCAGTCGCGGCAGGTCACGCGGTTGCCGGTCCAGTTGTGGAAGTACTCGTGCGCCACCACACGGTCGATGTTCTGGTAGTCCACATCGGTGGCGGTATCGGGCCGGGCAAGCACGTACTTGGTGTTGAAGATGTTGAGGCCCTTGTTCTCCATCGCCCCCATGTTGAAGTCGCCGACGGCGACGATCATGTAGTGATCGAGGTCCATCTCCAGTCCGAAGGTGTCCTCGTCCCACTTCATGGATTTTTTGATGGCAGCGAGCGCGTGGTCCACCTGATCGAGCTTGCCCGGCTCGACGTACACCGCGCAACGCACGCGTCTGCCTGAAGCGGTCGTGAAGAAATCCTCCTTCACGTCGAGCCTGGCGGCGACGCAGGCGAACAGGTAGGCGGGCTTTTTGAACGGATCTTCCCAGCGCGCCCAGTGACGGCCATCGGCCTCTTCGCCCGCCGCGCTCGGGTTGCCGTTGGACAACAGCACCGGAAAGCAAGCCTTGTCGGCATGCAGCGTGCACGTAAAGCGCGCCATCACATCGGGGCGGTCCGGATAGAACGTGATGCGCCGGAACCCTTCGGCCTCGCATTGCGTGAAGTAGCCATCCTTGGAGCGATACAGCCCGGAGAGCTGGGTGTTCTTGTCGGGCTCGATGCGGACCACCGTCTTGAGCGCGAACGCCTCGGGCACGTCGTGTACGACCAGCAGATCGTTGGCGTACTGCCAGCGCCCGGCGTCCAGCTCGATACCATCGAGACCGATGTACTCGGGCGCCAATTCCTCGCCGTTCAGGCGCAGCGCGCCGCCCGCGCCCGCCGGATTGCGGCGAACCGCAAGCGTCGCGGAGACGCGCGCAAAACCATCATGGATCGCGATATCGAGATCGACCGTGTCGATCAGATATGCCGGCGGCGTGTAATTCTTGAGATAGATGGACTGGGGTGCGTTCATGGTCAGGCCTTTGCAGGAGCCAAATCGGGATCGAGCGCCGTGCGCTCGTCAAAGACAAAGCAGTTGCCGCGCCAATGGGCGCCGCCGACTTCCTCGAAGTACTTGAGGATACCGCCTTCGAGCTGAAAGACGTTGTCGATGCCGGCTTCGCGCATGTAGATGGCTGCCTTTTCACACCGGATGCCACCGGTACAGAAAGTGACCACCGTCTTGCCCGCGAGCCCGGCGGCGTTCGCAGAAACAGCGGCGGGGAACTCGCTGAACCTGGCGATGCGGTAGTCGATACAGCCGTCGAAGGCCCCCTCGTCGACCTCGAACGCGTTACGCGTATCGAGCGTTACGACTGGGCGCCCCTCATCGTCGTGGCCTTGATCGAGCCAGCGACGCAACGTCTGTGCCGGCACGGAGGGGGCGCGTCCTTCGCTCGGACGGATGGTCGGACGATTCATGGTGATGATCTCGCGCTTCTTTTTCACCCGCATGCGACGGAACGGCTGAGCGGTGGAGAGCGACTCCTTGGGCGCCAGATCGGCGAAACGCGGATCGGCGCGGAGGAAATCCACAATCGCCGTCACGTGTTCACGCGGACCGGCAAGGAACAGGTTGATTCCTTCAGGCGCGATGAGAATGGTGCCCTTCAGTCCATGCGCGTCGCAGCGGGTCTGGAGTTCTGCACGAAGTGCGTCGATGTCGTCGATTTCGACGAATTTGTAAGCTGAAACGTTGAGAATTCCAGCATTTTCTTGTTTGCTCTGTTGGGGTTGATGCATGGGTGGATCAGTTCGTTTCCAGGATTGCAACGAAGATGCGCATATTCCCAAATCCGTAGCTATATATTGATCTGGGTCATCCGCAAGAATTTTCTCGCAAGTACTTTTGAGGGTTCCCAAGATTCTCAAGGCACCACATCATGAGAAAGTTGAGTCTACGCCTCAAGCACCTGTCCCAAGAACATCGCGCCGCCATGATGCTGGTCGCCGCCGCGCGCGAGGCTGCCCCCGAAGGGGCGGAGGACGGCAGCAACCTTCCGGGCTTTGCGCGCCGCGTCTACGAGGTGTTCGAGACCGAGATGGAACCCCATTTCCAGGAAGAAGAGCGTCATGCCCTTCCGCAGTTGCGCGCCATCGGCCGCGACGATCTCGCCGACAAGGTGCTGGAGCAGCACACCGAGCTGCGCCGCCTCATCGCCGCACTGAACCAGCCCGACGCAGAGACGATCGCCGCCTTCTCGAAATTGCTGCAGGAACACGTCGACTTCGAAGAAAACGTGGTGTGGGAAGCGCTCGAAGCCGCAACACCGGCAGAACTCAACTCCTGAGAAGTCCTCACAGGCCTGTCCGCAAGGTTCAGCGGCAGGCCTTCAATTGTGGGGCAAGCTTTCAATTGGTGTTGGCCGCTTCCTCGCGCCACTGCGAAGGCGACACCCCCGTCCAGCGCCGGAAGGCGCGATTGAAGCTCGCCACTTCGGCGAATCCCAACAGGTAAGCCGCCTCCTGGACCGTCGTCCGGCTATTGCGCAGATAGTCCGCCGCCAGATCGCGGCGCAGATCGTCCAGCAAGCCCGCGTAGGTCATGCCGCGCTCGGTCAGGCGCCGTTGCAGCGTCCGCTCCGACATCGACAGCTTTCCCGCGATGATCGCGCGGCTGCTTTGTCCGGATGGCAGCAACTCGATCAGCGTGCGCCGAACACGGACCACCACATCGTCCTTCTCCTGCCGGGCCAGATAGTCGGCGGCGACTTTTTCGGCCGCCAGCGCCAGTTCCGGATTACTCCCCGGGAGGAGCTGATCGAGATCGGCATTCGAAAACGCCAGGGAGTACTCGCCAGCCTCGTACTCGGGCATCACACCGAAAAAAGCGGCGATGCGGTCGAGACCTTCGGCCGGTGCGAGGTGGCGCATGCGCACCGCGCTCGGCGCGAGTGGACGGCCCGCCAGAATTCGCCAGATGCGGACGATGAGCCCAAGCCGGGCGTCGAAGCTGCGCGGATAACTCGCGTCGTCATCGGTACTCTGGAACACCAGCCAGGTGGCGTCGGCATCCTGCCGGCATTCCCAGTTATCGATGGTCGATACGATGCGCGTATAGCGGCGCAAGCGCTCGGTGGCTTCGCGCAGGGTGCCGCTTGCCATCACGGCGAAGCCCAAGGCGTGCAAGGTGGTCGGATTGGCCAGCGTGACCACGTCCAGGCCAAAGCAGGCGTCGCCATCACAGGCCGCCACAGCCGCAACCCAGAAATTGCGAACCTTGTCGTGCGGCAGACGGGCATTTGCATCGCGCAGATCGGCGGGCTCCACGCCCACGCTGCGCGCAACGGCGTCAGCGTCCAGTCCTCGCTTGGCAAGTTCGGCGTGTACAAGCAGCAGAACGCTGGCTAGCCATGTGTCATACATGAATCGGCATCACGGGATCGGCGGCCGTCCATTCTAGACCCGGACAAAAAAATGGACGGCCTTGCGGGCCGCCCATTTCGACATCAACTGTAAGGATTCGTTGCGGCAGCAGTCTGCCGCAACGCTTTGCAAACATCTGCAGCAATTTCCTGCGGATCGCCCCGCAGTCCCCGCTCAGAAGCGATAGTTGGCGCCCAGCGTCATCACGGTCGACGAATCCTTGAAGCTCACACCCATCTCGTCGCGGCTCGGAATGCCTTGGTACTGGGCCAGCTCGGCACGCAGACCAAAGTTCTTGGTGACCGAGTATTCGGTGCCGATGGCGACCTTGCCGCCTGTGCCGGTATCGGACGAAGCGCTATCCAGTCCCGAATAGCTGCGGTCATAGCGCACCACGCCGAGCTTGCCATAGACGTCGAGACGGTCAGTCACCGGCAACCGGGCCACGAAGTCGGCCGAGTAAGCGTTGGTGCGAGCGCGTACAGTGTCACCACTACTCTTCGTGGCCGATATGCCACCCAGATCCTGGTAGCCGAGCTCAACGCCGAAGTTCTTGTCGAAGTTGTAGCCGCCGTACACCCCGTACGTGGCGGGCGTGTCCTTGTAGTGACCGTCGCTATTCACGTCCTGCTTGGCGGCGCCCACATTGGCGCCCACGTAGAAGCCGGGCTGAGCAGCCATGGCTGCGGAAGTGGCCAACACGGTGCCGGCAAGGACGATCATCAGCTTGGTTTTCATATTCGTTGCTCCTCTTGCGAAGGTTGTTCACCGTCGGTCGACGGGGAGCCGGGGGAGGCTGTCGTACCGATTGCGGTAGGAGCATGTTAGGGAGGCGAGCAGCGACATTCCCTGTCTGCGCGGGCCAAGGTTTTGGCTTTTCGGGCCAGCTTTTGCTGGCATTTCAGCGCAGAAAATCGCCTCGCTCGATCGACTGCCGATAGCGGGTCGGACTGATTTCCCGCAGGCCCGAGAGCACGCCAATGCGGGCAACCAGCGTCGCTTGGTCTATCGCGCCAGGGGCGACTGCATCGCTCGCACAGGCGAAAGCCCACGCCCCGCCGTAGAGCGGGATATCCGTCACAAACGGCGTCACTGTGCGAAAGCAGGAGCGCAGATCATCCAGCAGTCGACGTACTTGCTGCCTCTGGTAGGTGGGAGAACCCAATTGCACCGACAGCGCACCGTCCGGCGCCAGCAGCCGCTTGCAGGCCGCGAAGAAGGCGCTGTCGTGCAAGCTTGGCGAGCGGTAAGGATCGGTCAGATCGAACACGACAAGATCGAAGCGGTCGTTTGCCGTCATGACGAACCAATGCGCGTCGCCCATGCGAATATCCACGCGCCGATCGTCCAGCGCGCCATCGTGAATTGCCTGCAGGTACTTTCGCGACAAGGCGATGACGTCCGCATCGATGTCGACCACGGTCACGCGCACGGCATCATGGCGCAGCAGTTCGCGGGCCGAACCGCCGTCACCGCCCCCGAGCACGAGCGCTCTGCGGACATTCCCGTGTGCGATGGCCGGCACGTGAACCAGCGCCTCGTGGCCGATGTGGGCATCGCGCTCGCTCGCCATGAAGGCTCCATCGAGTCGATAGAGGCGACCGAAGCGCTCGGTATCCCACACCTCCCAGTGCTGGTGTGCACTTCGTCCACTGGCGACGACGCTGTAGTGCCCCGCGTCGATATTGGAGAGCGTTGGATCGGACATGCCTGTGCGCAGAAAAAAGCCCGGCATTGCCGGGCTGGGTCGTTCGGGATGGCTACGTCACACCCGGCCTGTCGCCATGGCGCGCAGCCGGGATATCCGTTCAGCCGTATCGGGGTGCGTTGAAAACAGCCCTTGGAGACCACCGCCGGAGAGCGGATTCATGATCATCATCTGTGCCGTCTCCGGATGCCTCTCGGCGGTTTCCATCGGGATGCCTCGCGCGTAAGAGTGAATCTTCGCCAGTGCGTCGGCCAGCGCATTCGGGTCGCCCGAGATTTCGGCCCCGCCCTTGTCGGCACCGAACTCACGCGTGCGCGAGATGGCAAACTGGATCAGCATGGCGGCGATCGGCGCCAGAAGTGCCACGATGAGACCAACGATGGGGTTGGCCGGCCGCCCGCGCTCGTCGCGCGCGCCAAAGAACATGCCGAACTGCGCCAACGACGAGATCGCGCCGGACACCGTCGCCGAGATCGTTGAAATCAGTATGTCGCGATGCTTCACGTGGGCCAGTTCGTGTGCCATGACACCACGCAGCTCGCGCTCGGACAAAAGATGGAGGATGCCGGTGGTCGCCGCCACGGCTGCGTGCTCCGGGTTGCGGCCGGTGGCGAACGCATTGGGTTGCGGCTCATCGATGATGTACACCTTGGGCATGGGCAACTGCGCCCGGCCCGCCAGGTCACGCACGATGTTGTAGAGATAGGGCGATGAAGTGGCGTCGACTTCCTGCGCACGGTACATGCGCAGCACCATCTTGTCGGAGAACCAGTAGGCCCACAGGTTCATGGCGCCGCCCAGGACCAGCGCGATCATCATGCCCTGCGCGCCGCCGATGAGTTGGCCGACCACCGCGAACAAGGCCACGATGCCCGCCATGAGGATCGAGGTCTTGACCCAATTGAACATTGCTACAACCTGCCTTTCAGCAAAAAAGCGCTCATGCGCTCCCGCTTAGATGGAGGCCGTGCAAAAAGATTCAAGCAAACGAAGGTAAAAAGACGGGCCGACCGCTTGACTGAAAACGATCAGGCGCCAAAGAACACGCCCCGCCGGAATCCGGCGGGGCGCGTGTCTTGCATCAAGCAGCCGATCCGTCGATCAGTTCTTGAACCACCACTGCTGCGGCAGCGACAGGGCCGGCGAGCCCAGCGGCCAACTGAACGGAGCCTTTTCGTTCACGTTCTGCAGCTTGAGGCTGCGGATGGTGGTCACCGGCGCCGGGCGCACCGTGCCGATCACTTCGAACTCGTCGGCAGCGATCTGCAACACTTCGCGGAACAGCTTGTCCGCTTCGGCCGGCGTCTTCGCCGAGCGCCACTGGTCGTACAGCGCCATGCGCTTCTTCATGCTCGGCGAGGGCTCCACACCTTGCTTGCCCTGCGTCAGGTACCACTTCACCCATTCCAGGCTCTGGCGCGATTCGAGCGGATAGTTCGCGACGTACGCACGCGGAGCGAGCGTAGCGTCCAGCCCACCCGGGAACACGTCGATGCTCACGTCGTAGTCGTTATTGACCGCGCGGTTGGTCGCCAGGGAGCGCTCGGCCGCGTTGATGGTCAGTTCGACGCCGACACGCTTCCACTGGCGACGGATGAGTTCCAGTGTGGCGATCATGTGCGTGCGGTCGATCATGACGATCGCTTCGAGCTGCACACGCCCGCCGTTCGGATATTCGCGGTAGCCGTCGCTGTCGCGCTTGGTCAGGCCGAGTGCGTCGAGCATCTTGTTGGCGGTATCGACGTCGTGCTTGAGATACTGCGTGCCAAGCTTTTCGTTGTACCACTTGCTCTCCTTGAACGGCCCGCTCTGCCACGGCGAAGCCAGCCCGTAATACACCACCTTGTTGATCTCTTCGCGGTCCATCGCGTGCGACAGCGCGGCGCGGAAATCGTGGTTGGTGATGAACGGGCGCAGCTTGTCGTTCTTCGTTGTCTGGTTCAGCCACAGCCCCGCCGCGTTGGCGTTGGTGCTGACCTGGCCGAAGACCTTGTAGCCGCCTTTCTGCTGGTTCTTCAGCAGTACCGGGCGGTTCGTCACGTCGACGAACATGCGGCCTTCAAAGTCGAACTGGCCGTTGGTGGCCTGCAGGAGCGCCGCCTGCACATCGGAGATCACGGCGAACTGCACGCGATCGATGTACGGCAACTGCTTGCCCGACGGGTCGACCTGCCAGTAATACGGGTTGCGCTCCATGAGCACGCGCTGCGCGGTACCGCCATACGGCTCCTTGACGATCCACGGGTCCAGCGTCGGGCGCTCCGGCGTAGCCCAGCGCGACGGCACTTCCGTGTCGGCACATTTGGCGCGCATGAGCGTAGGCCAGTCCTTCACGTTGTTTTTGGCGAACAGCTCGGACACGTTCTTGTTGTACTTGGGATGGAACTGCTGGCAGTAGTGCTTGGCGTACAGCACCTGGTGCTGTCCGTAGGGCGCAGCCAGCCATTCAGGGAAGGTCAGGTAGGGCGCTGCGAACTTGAACTTGACGGTGAAGTCATCGACCTTGGTTACTTCGGGTGCCTTGCCGCCAACCATGTACATGTCGAGGGTCTGGCCGAAGAATTCCTTGTTCAGGATGAGGTCGTTCATTGCGAAGACGATGTCGTCAGCGGTAAACGGCGCGCCATCGGACCACTTCATGCCCTTGCGAAGATGGAAGGTGTACTCGGACGCATCGGCGCTGACGGTATAGCTTTCGGCCACGTAGGGCTCGACGCCGTTGCCGTCCTGCGTCCAGTGCGTCAGGCCCTGGTTGCCGATGGTGCGCAGAATGCCGTTCTGGTCGCCAGTGGCCCGCACGACGGTGCGCAGCGTCCCGCCATAGACGCCATTTGCCTGGATGGGTTTGATCACCAGGGGTTTATCGGGCAGGCGTTTGTCGACGGGTGGCAGCTTTGCATCGCTGGCCAGCATCGGCGCCTGGGTATATGCCAGCGCAGCGGCCGGCAGCGTGGCCGCCACGATGGTGGCGATCAGCGTCCGGGAATACTTCGTCATGCGGGTCTCCTCAACTCAACTTATCCACGGGCGCTCATTCGACGCCTCGTAGTGAGGAGTATTTTTGGAGTCCACAAAGAAGTCTTGTAAAAAAGCGACATTTCGAAAGCCGCCTGATCTGCACCATGGCATGTCGCAAATTTACAAGACACGCCTTGCCCGCCTGCCGATACTGCGGTCACGGCGGTACCGTGCATGTGTGCCCAGGGTTCCGGCACATCGGATCGCCATGGCCCGAAGTCATCCTCCGTCTTCGGGCCTCTTTTTTTCTGCAACGAGTCTTACGAGGCAGCACGTGGCAAAAGGCGACACCATCCAGCTTGAATTCCATACCTTCACCGACCCGGACACCGGCGCCACGATTACGCGCCTGACTCCGCCCGACGTCACCTGTCACCGGAATTACTTCTACCAGAAGTGCTGGTTCGATGATGGCAGCAAGTTGCTCTTCGGCGCCTGGTTCGACGGCGACTGGAACTGCTACCTGCTGGACATGGCCACGCAGACCGCGCGCCAACTCACTGAAGGCAAGGGCGACAATACTTTCGGCTGCTTCCTGTCGGCCGACGAGCAATACCTGTACTACGTGAAGAACGGGCGCCAACTGCGCCGCGTCGACCTCGAATCGCTCGAAGAGAAGGTCGTCTACGACGTGCCTGCCGGCTGGGTCGGCTACGGTACGTGGGGCGTGAATTCCGCCGGCACGAAACTCGTCGGCATTGAAGTCGTGGACGGCGAGCTCATGCCGCTGGCCACGTGGCAGGAATTCCGCGAACAGTTCCTGCGCAATCCGCGCTGCCGATTGATTTCCATCGACATCGAAACCGGCAAGGCTCGCACGCTGCTGGAACAAGCGAAGTGGACCGGGCACCCGATCTATCGCCCGTTCGACGACAACACGGTTGGCTACTGCCATGAAGGCCCGCTCGACCTGGTCGACGCGCGCATGTGGCTGATCGATGAAGACGGCAGCCACATCCGCAAGATCAAGCAGCACGAACCGGGCGAGCGCTGCACGCACGAATTCTGGGTGCCCGACGGCTCGAAGATGATGTACGTGTCTTATCTGCGCCGCGGCGAGCATGACCGCTGGATCTGCACGGCCGATCCGGTGACGCTCGAAAATGAAGTGCTCATGCCCATGCCGGCCTGCTCGCACCTGATGAGCAACTTCGATGGCACGTTGGCCGTGGCGGACGGCTCCGGCACGCCGCAGGACATGGCCGATACATCCGGGCACGAGCAGGCGACCGATCCGTACCTGTACCTGTTCGACTTCCGCGACAAGAGCACCCACCGTATCTGCCGCCACAACACATCGTGGCGGGAATACCGCGCCAACCGGCAGGTCACGCATCCGCATCCGGCCTTCACGCCGGACGAGAAGCACGTGCTCTATACGTCCGACTTCGAAGGCGAGCCGGCGATCTACCTCGTCGATCTGCCCGCCTGAGCCAACACCATCCAGGACCGGTGCGTCACGAAGGCGCACCGGCTCGAGCCGGGTCCGCCGGCTGCGCGATACGCTGTGCGGCGGCGTCCTCCTCGAACAGCCCGCGCAGCTCGGCGGCCGCCTGACGACTCGTCTGGATGAGCGCCGCCTCGTCCTGATAGACCGCGTGCTGGCGGCGCAATGATTGCTCGTCGTGGGCGATGAAGCGCTCAATCAGCACATCCACGTCCTGGGCCGGTACGTCGAGACCGCGCAATACGTCGCGCCCCAGTTGCGTGCTGCTGAAGAACGTTTCGCGCACCAGCGCCTCCACGCCGATATCCATCAGCTTGTAGGCGTGAAATCGATTGCGCGCACGTGCGTAGATCGGCAGCTTGGGAAAGTGCGCGCGCACGAGTTCGGCCGTCTTGATCGAGGCTTCGACGTCATCGATGGCGAGCACGAACAGACGCGCCTTGTCGATGCCGGCGGCCATCAGCACATCCAGTCGCGAAGCGTCGCCGTAATACACCTTGTTGCCGAAGCGCCGCACGAAATCCACCTGCTGGGCGCTGGCGTCCAAGACTGTGAAGGGGATTCGCCGCAGCGCCAACAGGCGCGACACGATCTGCCCGACGCGCCCGAAGCCGGCGATGATGACCGGACGTCCCGGATCGGCCACGGCATCGAAGGGGCGCTCGACGTCGCGGTCGAACCATGGCGTGAGGAGCTTTTCTTCGAGCACGAAGAGTAGCGGGGCGCACAGCATCGACAGGGTGACGACCATCACCAGCCATGCGGCCTGAGGCTCGCTCAGCACACCATGATTGCGCCCCAGTGCGAACAGCACGAAGGCGAATTCACCGCCCTGCGCCAATGAGATCGCCAGCCGTCGCGCCGCAGAGCGCGCCCCGCCGGCCACGCGCCCGATCAGGTACAGGGCGGCGAACTTGATGGCCATGAATCCGACCACGCCAGCCAGCAAGGACAGCGGTTGCGACAGCAACAGCCCCACGTTGGCGCTCATGCCGATGGCGATGAAGAACAGGCCGAGGAACAGGCCCTTGAATGGCTCGATGTCGGCTTCCAGTTCGTGACGGTATTCCGAATCAGCCAGCAGCATGCCGGCGAGGAAGGCACCCAGCGACGCGGTCAGCCCGGCGTATTCCATCAACAGCGTCACGCCCACCACGACGAACAGGGCGGCGGCGGTGAAACTCTCGCGCGCGCCGCTGGTGGCGATCCACTTCAGCGCCGGCCGCAACAGCGTGCGGCCCCCCCAGATCACCCCCACGATGACCGCCACACCGCGCAGTGCATCGTGCCAGTCGCTGCCGGCGGTCGACTCGCCCCCCAGCAGGGGCAACAGAGCCAGGATGGGGATCACCGACAGATCCTGGAAGAGAAGGATGGCGAAAGCGTTGCGGCCGTGACGATCGGTCAGTTGGTGCTTTTCCGCCAGCGTCTGCAACACCAGCGCGGTGGATGACATGGCCAGCGCCAGCCCGACCACCACGCCGGCCTGCCAGCTCAGCCCAAGCCACAGCGCCGCACCGCCGACCAGCACCGCGGTCAGCAACACTTGCGCACCGCCCAACCCGAACACCAGCCGGCGCAGCACCCACAGGCGTTGAGGTTGCAGTTCCAGCCCGATCACGAAGAGCATGAGTTCAACACCGAATTCCCCAAAGCTCAGCGTTGTTTCCACCCCGTCGATGAGCCGCATGCCCCACGGCCCGATGAGCACGCCGGCGGCCAGGTAGCCGAGCACGGCGCCGAGGCCGAAGCGCCGGGCAATGGGCACCATCACGATGGCTGCGGCAAGAAAAATGGCGACTTGGGCGAGCATGGGGCGGCTCCTGGGTGGGGCGAAGAGTTTTTTTGCCTGTCTATGACTGTCGCGGATGATCGCAAATCGCGCATGCCGAGCGCAAAGGGCCCATGCGCGAAACAGGGACGTTGTATTCGCGCACCACAATGTCAGACATGTATGCAGACGGCTTGCTGTACCGAAATAGTGAAGCGTATAGTCGGCGTCGTTTCGGGCAAATTGTTATCGATCACAAAGCGCCAGAAACATGGGCAAACTCACAAAATTACCGGGTCTTCAGATGACCAGTCCGCAAGTGTCTGAATTGTCTGACATATTTACACCCGGAGGAGACTCACACATGAATCGGCAAGCACCCTCGCTGCTGCTCGCCGCCCTGCTCAGCGCCACCCTCGTGGCCTGCGGCAGCGACGACGACGGCTCTTCCAGCACCTCTTCTTCCAGTTCCACGACGTCCTCGTCGAGCAGTTCGACTTCGAGCAGCTCGTCTTCGGTCAGCTCTTCGACGAGCTCCTCATCGAGCAGCTCGTCGAGCTCCTCGACCAGTTCCTCGAGTTCGTCCTCCAGCAGCGCACTGCCGGTGGGCTCGCTCGGTGCGGATGGCTGGGCCATGGTCGGCACCAACAATCTGGGCGCGACGGGCACGTCCGGCGGCAACGGCGCCGACGCAGCGCACACCTACACGGTCACCAACCGCAACGAACTGATCCAGGCGCTCTACACCAATGCCGTGATCAACGACGACGGCTCCTTCACCGGCACGCTCGATACGACGAAGAAGATCATCTACGTCAAGGGCACCATCACGCTGTCGATGAACAAGGCACTGGTCGAGCTGAAGGAAGCTGACTACGCGGCCCCCGGCTATAGCTTTGACGCCTATGTCGCCGCCTACAAGCCGAGCGTCTGGAATACGACGCTGGATACCACGAACAAGCCGAAGAAGCCGTCCGGCACGCAGGAGACACTCCGCACCACGTCTTCGGGCAATCAGTCCAAGGTCGTCAAGGTCGCACTGGGCTCCAATACTTCGCTCATCGGCCTGGGCTCGGACGCTCGCATCATCAAGGGCCAGATTTCGATCGGCGACGGCACCGACAACGTGGTCGTGCGCAACATCACGTTCGAAGATTCGTTCGACTACTTCCCGGCCTGGGATCCGACCGACTCGTGGGTGCTCGACACCACCAAGCCGGGCTGCCAGGCCACGTACGTCGATGCCACGACCGGCCCGCAGATGTGTCCGGGCGGCCACTGGAACTCGAACTACGACACGCTGAGCCTGTCTGGCGGCACGCACGTGTGGATCGACCACTGCACCTTCACCGATGGCGATCGTGAGGACTGGATGTTCCCGTCGGTCTTCGAACTGCCGCACAAGGGTCTGGACTACGTCGTCGAGCACCATGACGGCGCCGTGGATATCACCAACAGGTCGAACTACGTGACCCTGTCGTACAACCACGTGAAGAACCACGACAAGACGCACCTGATTGGCGGCTCGGACTCCGTCGGCACCTACGACAGCACGACCGGCATCTCCACCAACGGCCTCGGCGCCCTGTCGGTCACGCTGCACCATAACTGGTGGGAAAACGCTGGCCAGCGCCTGCCGCGAGTGCGCTTCGGCAAGGTTCACGTCTATGACAACTACTACAGCGGCCAGGTCGGCTACACCGGCCAGTACGCACCGATCGACAGCGACAACATCCCGGTGCCGAACAACCGCTTCCTGTACGGCATGGGCATCGGCTACCTGTCGAAGATCTATTCGGAAAACAACGTCTTCGACATCCAGGACGCTCCGTCGGGCAACACGACCAAGGCCAGCGTGAACTCGATGTTCTATGTGTGGCACAAGGCTTCGCCCACCACTGGCACATCGGCAGACGTCGGTCAGAACACGTATTACTACGACGCAGGCTCCGTGCTCAATGGCGCCCCGCAGGACATCTTCGCGGCCGCCAACATTGCCGCCGCCGCTGCGAGCAAGCCGGTTCTGCTGAGCACCGACACGGTCTGGAAGCCGTCCAGCGTCTACAGCTACACGCTGGAAGCAACGACCGGCATCAAGGCCAAGGTCACGGCCAACGCCGGCGCGGGCAAGCTCTAGAACACCCCGCCCGTCCATGGGCGGACCCTCGAAGCCCGGCCATGCGTCGGGCTTTTTTTCGGCCGCGCCGGGCTGTGTTAACCTTGGCCTCCGCCACCTCCCCGCCTGACTGTCGTGACGACACACACCTTCGCCCTTACGACCGAATACATCGAACTGGACAAGCTGCTCAAGCTGCTGTCGATCGCCTCATCCGGCGGCGCCGCCAAAGCCATGATCGCGGATGGGCTGGTGACGGTGGACGGCGAGGTCGAACTGCGCAAAACGCGCAAGCTGCGCGCCGGCAGCACGGTGCGCGTCGCGGGCGAGACGATCGAGGTCACGGGTGGCGCTCGCTGAACTGATCGCCCCGCCGCGCGACGTTGCCCAGCTCGGGCAAGTCTTCACGCCGCCGCGCATCGTCGAACGCATGCTTGCGCTGCGCCGCAATCACGGCCGCACGCTGGAGCCTTCGTGCGGCGACGGCGCATTCTCGTCGCGCATCACGGGCTGCATGGCCATCGAATACGACGCCCGCGTCGCACCGCACGATGCACGGGTCATGGATTTTTTCGACCTGCCCGCTGGCGAGCGCTTCGACACCATCATCGGCAATCCGCCGTACGTGCGCTACCAGGACATCCTGCCGGCGACGCGCGGCAAGCTCGACATGCGCTTGTTCGACTCGCGCAGCAACCTGTACCTGTTCTTCATCGAAAAATGCATGCGGCACCTTCAGCCGGGCGGCGAGCTGATCTTCATCACGCCGCGCGACTTCATCAAGGCGACCGGCGCCCGGCGGCTCAACCGTCACTTGTTCGATCAAGGCACCATCACTGATTTCGAAGACCTGGGCGACGCGCGCATCTTCGAAGGCGCGATTCCCAACTGCGCAATCTTCCGCTTTGAAAAAGGGCGGCACGATCGCCGCATGTCGGATGGCCGCAGCTTCGATTGCCACAACGGGCAATTGCTGTTCCTGTCCAACCGCTTCAGTGTCCCGTTCGACAGCCTCTTCAGCGTACGCGTCGGAGCGGTATCGGGCGCCGACCGTGTCTTCACGCACGCCGATGGAAATGTGGAGTTCGTCTACTCAGGCACGGCCCGCACGGGCGCTACGCGGCGCATGCTGTACAACGTGCAGCACCCGCATCTCGACGCCCACAAAGCCGCGCTGCTGAGCCGCCGCGTGCGCAAGTTCGACGAACGCAACTGGTGGCGCTGGGGGCGCGAGCACGCGCGCTCGGACGCCCCGCGTATCTACGTCAACTGCAAGACCCGCCGAGCTGCACCGTTCTTCACGCATGCGTGCAAAGACTATGACGGATCGGTGATGGCGATCTTCCCGCACGACACCTCGCTCGACGTCGAACGCGTGGCCGCAGCGCTCAACGAAGTCCCGTGGGCCGAACTGGGCTTCGTGTGCGATGGGCGCTTTCTGTTTTCGCAACGATCGCTGCAGCACTGCCTGCTGCCGGAGAAGTTTCTCTCGCACCTGCGGTGAACGGTGGCCGCAGATTCCTGGCGGGTTTGTCAGCGTCCCGCCAAGTCTACTGACACCATGCTGTCAGCAGCCCCCCTTCAAAGTGGCGCCTCTTCTTCACCGCACAAGGAGTGCTGCCATGCGAAACGCCCTCAACTGGTTCGAGATTCCCGCCACCGATTTCCAACGCGCCCGCGGCTTCTACCAGACCATCCTCGACGTCGACATGCCAATCGAGAGCATGCCGAACTGCCGACTGGCGCTGTTCCCGTACCGCGAGCCAGGTGTGGGCGGGGCGGTCGTTGAAATGGACAAGATGAAGCCGGGACAAGACGGCGTGAAGGTCTATCTGAACGGCGGCAACGACATGCGCCCGATCCTCGATCGCATCGAGGACGCCGGTGGCAAGATCATGCTGCCACGCCAGCAGATCAGCCCGGAGATTGGCTACATCGCACTCTTCGCCGACACCGAAGGCAATCTCATCGGCCTGCACTCGCCGAACTGAACCGGCCGCAGCGCAGTAATATGCCGACTCCCCGCCACTGATCCCCTGCCATGCGCCGTGCCGACCGCCTCTATCGCCTCGTCGAACTGCTGCGCAGCCGCCACAGCGTGACAGGTGCATGGCTGGCCGATCAGTTGCAGATATCGCTGCGCACGCTCTATCGCGACATCCAGGATCTGTCGCTGTCGGGCGTGCCCATCGAAGGCGAAGCCGGCGTGGGCTACCGCCTGCGCCACCGTGTCGACCTGCCGCCATTGCAGTTCGACACGGATGAGATCGAAGCGCTCATCATCGGCTCGCGTATGGTGCAGGCCTGGGGCGACGAGGAACTTGCCCGCGCGGCGACCGCTGCACTCGCCAAGATCCACAACGCACTACCGGAAGAACGCCGGCGCGAAGTCGACGCCGCACGTCTCTTCGTGCCGCCCATCGAATACGCTGCCCGCCCACGCTGGCTCGGCGAACTACGCACCGCCGTGCGTCAGCGCCGCGTCGCGCACATGCAGTACATGCGCGAAGACAAAGCCGAATCGGAGCGCACTGTGTGGCCGCTCGGTCTGTTCTTCTGGGGTCAGAACTGGACGCTGGTGGGCTGGTGCCTGCTGCGCGACGACTTCCGCCACTTCCGCGTCGACCGCATCCAGCATCTGCGGGTCGACAACGACCGCTATCCCGACGTGCGCGGTCGGCGCCTTACTGACTTCTTCGACTGGCTGACGGCTACCGGAAAAACAAAGGCATGACACTTGGCCCATTACGGCCTCGTGACTGCCTCAAGGTGGGCGATCCACCGCACCGCATGCTCGCGCGATTCGCCACACATGTCTTGCGCCGGCTGCAAGCCGGCACAACAGGCGGGTCGTTCCGGCTGACCGAAAATGCGACAACGCAGGTTTTCGTCGAGCTCCACGCACGGCACGCCGGCCGGCTTGCCGTGTGGCATGCCGGGGATCGGGGACGAGATCGAGGGGGCGATGCAGCAGGCCCCGCAGTGCGGGCGACAGTTCATGGGTGACACAAGGATTCAAATCTGCGAGGAAAGTGTTTGAACGTTTGTTCAAACGCTAGTCCGCGTGCGCGGCCCGTTCGCCCGTTGACCGTTTCAAAGCAACGGAGGGCCACGTAGGATGCCTCGCGGGGGATGTTCATGTTTGATCAGGAAATCTACTACAAGACCGCCAAGGGCCGCGCCGCGATCCAGAACGACGACACGCTGCCGCGACGCCTGCGTTCCGCCCTGCTGATGGTCAATGGCAAGACGCCGTGGTGCGAGCTGCGCCCGCAACTGGCGACGGTGGGCGACCCCGACACGATCATCTTTGAGCTCGGCCGTCGCGGGCTGGTGGAGTCCGATCACGAACTTCCACCCATGAGCCTGTTCCCGGAATTCGTCGGCAACGGTCGCGCCGCCTGAGGCGCTGCCCTCAAGCTTCGATTCCCAGCTCCGTCATCACGCGAGCCAGTTGTTCGCGCAGTCGGCTGACTTCTGCCTCCAGTGCTTCCACACGCTCGGCGAGCGGGCCAGCAGGTCCCGCAGCCGCTGGCGCCGCCACCGCCATGGCCGACAGATCCGGCTCGCCGGACAAGAGGTGCGTCCACCGGCTCTCGCGGCTACCGGGCGCGCGCGGCAGCATCATCACCAGTGCGCCATCGGCACGCTCGGCCAACTCTTCGAGAAAGGCTTCGACCGATGAGGCGTCGGCAAACTTGTGCAGCCGCTCGCTGTTGGCGCGCAGCTCTGCCGTCGTCTGCGGGCCACGCAGCATGAGCGTGGCGAGCAGCGCCACCGACTGGCTGGGCACATGGAGTACGCGATCCATGTTGTGCGCGTAGCGCGCCACGCGACTGCCGGAGGATTCGATCACCAACGTCTGCGCGCGCAGGCTGTCGATCGCCGAGAGGATTTCGCCTTCGCTGGCGTTCATCACCGGATCGCGGCTGGTCTTCTGGTTGCAGCCGGAGGCCAGCGCATTGACCGATAACGGGTAGGTATCGGGGACGGTACGTTGTTTCTCGACGAGGACGCCAAGGATGCGCGCTTCGAGCGCGGACAGCAGGGGAACGGGCATGATCGGGGCACGAACGAAACGACAACCGACCCTTTATACCTTGTCCCGGAGCCGCCTGCATGCGCCACGTCGTCAGGCGGCCAGTCGCCCTTCCGGTTTGTTCGCGCCACGTTCGGCACGCAGCACGGCTTCGGCGTCGAGACTGCGGATCGGCACGCCAGCATCGCGCGGGATGTGGCCAGCCAATTGCAGCGACAGATAACGCATGCAACTCACGCGAAGGAATGAACTGAAGTTGCCCAGGTCGCTCAGATCCGCACCAGTCTGCACCAGTTCGTCATGCAGCCGAGTGATGAGCTGATTGAGCGACAGGCCGTCGCGTTCGCCAATCTCGGCGAGTATTTTCCAGAAGAAGTTCTCCAGCCGGATGCTGGTCGCCACGCCATGCAGGCGCAGCGAACGCGAGCGTGCGCGATAGAAATCGGGGTCTGCGCCGACGAACAATCTGCACATGCGAGCCTCTCTCCGTGGGGCAGCGTCGAATGCGCCGCTCGGTTCAATCTAGCAGGCCGCGCGGATATGTGCGCTGCGGATCGGGAGAAGCCCGACCCGCGAGGTCAGCGGCAGAGCGCCGTCGAGGCGAGGTGTTCGAACAGGCTGCCACCGCGCGGCAGACTCGCGTCGCCGGTCTTGAAGCCTTCAGCGATCCAGCGCATCGGCAATATCGACATGCCATGCACACCAGGCGTGGTCCACAGCACGACACGCCGCGCCGGCCCCACCCACGCGACGGAGCCGATCCGCTCGCCCAGGTCGGGCAGGTTGCAGGTGAGCGGACTGCCGATCTGCAGGGATTCAGCCTGCTGCGAGGGTTCTGGCTCGTAGGGCAGATATTCCGGCGCGCGGGCAATGCGCAGGCGCGTCGTCTCCGGCACGCTGCGCCAGCGCAGTCCGGGGCGAGCGGCTATCGGCTGTACTTCGGGAAGCGGTTGATTCCGGATCATGGCCGTATGCATATCGAGGCACGGCCCCAGCGCCTGATGGCGTCCGGCCTCGTCCAGCCCAACGAGTGCAAGACCGGCGTCCAGGCGCTTGACCAGATCCGGCAGCGCCTTGGCGAGCGCATCGCGCGCCTCGGGCGTGTTCACGTCCTGGCAGCTCTGCACAAGGCGGTGAGCGGATTCGAGCAGGCTGCGCCAGATGTCAGAGCGCTCGCCTCGGGCGGTGAGCGCGCCGATCAGCACGCGCACCCAGTAGTAGCGCAGAAAGTTGGTCACCGACGTCGGCACGTTGCCTTCCAGCATGGCTCGCAGCGCTTGCGAGGCGAGCCGCGCAGCACCTTCGCGCTGTTCTTCTCGCTGTGCCACCGCAATGAACGGTTCGGCTTCGGCTGCCAGTGCTGCGATGGCAGCGTCATGGCGCGCATTGATGGCGGCGAGAGCTTCGCTGAAGGCCGGCGCGTCGATGGTGCGGCGACGCTCCAGCACGTCGATGATGGCGTGCAGCGCGGCCAGTTCGGAATGCGGCAGATTGCGGCCGATGGTCGCCGCCCCCAACGTATCGATCAGCAGGCGTGCCGGGTGGTCGGTGCGCAGCATCACGCCTTCATCCGTCAGTGCCAGCCGCAGGACGGGGATCTGCAATCGCCCGATCAGTCCCTTGATGACCGGCGGCAGGGACGGGTCGGCATAGAGCGTCTCGAACACTTGGCTGACAGCTTCGAGCGAAGCACGTGTCGACACGCTGAGCAGGCCCGACAAGCCGGCCGCGCCCAGTCCTTGCAGGGGTGTTTCCGATGGCTGCCCGGCACGCTGCGCCTGCTGGTCGGCCAGCCATGACAGAACTTGTTCGCGCAGCGCCGCCGACAGCCCGGGATCGAGCGAATGGCTCGTCATGGCCTCGTGGGCACCGGCGGCCACCAGACGCTGCTGGAGTTGTTGCAGCGAACCGCCGGGCGGCAGTTCGGGCGGCGCAGCGGGCGCACTGCGCGGCCGCCCATACAGGCTGCCGGCCACGCCCGCCAGCTCAAAGCGTTCATTGAGCTTGCGATACAACTGACGCAGCATGGCGCCAAACGGCGCCTCGGCGCGCACCAGCATATGCAGGCGCATGTCGGGCTCCAGCCCGGCTTCTTCGACGATGGCACGCAATGCGGCACAGGCCGCGTCCGGTCCGACGGGGGTCTGTTCGTCGCTGGCGTCGCGCTGATCGAGCAATCGCACGAAGCGCATATGCAGCGGATGGAGTTCTTCTTCGGTCAGCTCGCGCAGGCGGCGAGCGAGGTCGGTCAGGCGGATCGAAAATTCGAGGTCGGCTTCATGCAGCAGGCTGATGCGCGATGCCGTCAGGCTGCGCGCCATTTCGAACCCGCGCCGGTCCTTGAGCCGTGCCAGTTCATCAAAGCACTCTCCAGCGGCCGTGGCACCGATTTCGACCACATCGGGCATCGAGAATCCGATGGTGCGCAAGCATTGGCGCAACCCATCCAGCAGTTCGCCTCGCGCTTCGGCCAGAAGCTTGTCGCGTAGCGAGGAGGGAAGCGAAGAATTGTTCGTGGGCAGCATGGGCCAATCGACTATATGTGTGGCCCTGCGCGATGGCAAGTGATTCGCCTTTCCGCCGTGACGAACGTCTCTTGAGCCGCCGTCATGGCAGGTCAGGAAGCGTGCTGAACCGTTCGTATCACGCTTGAAGTCCGTGACGGACGGGCCGCTGGCATCGCGTCAACCGGCGCGTGTACGATGAACGATGGAAGGCACCAGCCGCGGCAGGCCGGAATCGATTCGCACGCGCACGCCGCGGTATTTCATCAGGTAGCGCAAGAGCACGAGCGCCGCCGCGATGCCGGATGCCGCACCCACCGCCAACGCCCAGCGCGGCCCGAAGGTGTCCGCAACCCAGCCTACGATCGGCGCCCCGACGGGCGTGCTGCCCAGCGAGATCGCCAGCAGGATCGCAATCACCCGGCCGCGCAGCGCGGGCTCGGTCGACAACTGGACAAGGCTGTTGGTCGAGGTCGTGATCGTCTGTGCCGACAGACCGACGACCACCAGCGCCATACCGAACAGCACGTAATGCGGCATCGATGCCGCGACGGCACACGCGACTCCGAACACGCTCGCCCCGGTCAGCAACAGCGAAATGCGCGGGCGTGCGCGACGGGCGGCCATGAGCGCACCGGTCACGGAGCCAATGGCCATCGCCGATGACAGCAGCCCGTACTGTCCCGCGCCACCGTGGAACACGGTGACCGACATGGTCGAGATGAAGATCGGGAAGTTCAGGCCGAACGTGCCCACCAACAGCAGCGCGAACAGCGCAGCGCGCAGGTCGGGGCGCCCCCATACATAACGGAAACCCTCCGCGAGGCCATTCTTGGCCTGGCGTGCGGCAGGACGCGGATGCAACTCTCCGGCACGCAGACGGAACAAGGAAACCAGTACCGCCACAAAGGACACGGCGTTGATGAGGAACACCCACCCGCTGCCCACGGCGGCGATCAGCACGCCGGCCATGGCGGGGCCGATCATGCGCGCGGCATTGAACGACGTGGAGTTGAGCGCGACCGCGTTGGCAAGGTCGGCCTGCCCGACCAATTCGGAAACGAAGGTGTGGCGAGCGGGGCCATCAAAGGCCGACGCGCATCCGAGCAGAAATGCGAAAACGTACACATGCCATAGCTGTACGAGTCCGGTGATGGTCAGTATCGACAGGGCGAGTGCGAGCGCACCCATTGTCGCTTGCGTCGCGATGAGCAGCTTGCGGCGGTCGAGGCGGTCGGCAGCAAGCCCGGTCAGCGGCAGCAACAACAGTTGCGGGCCAAATTGCAGCGCCATGACGATCCCCACCGCGGTCGCGCTGCGATGAGTCAGTTCGGCAAGCACGATCCAATCCTGCGCCGTACGCTGCATCCACGTTCCGACGTTGGACACCAGCGCACCCGCCGCCCAGAGTCGGTAGTTGTAGTTGCCAAGGGAGCGGAATGTGCTGCGGTCCATGGGGCTATTCCTTCGTGCGGTCCTCAGGTGTTCTGCGTTCTTTCGAGCAGGGCGAGTATTTCGTCGGTCGTGCCGGTTTCTCCCAGGCGCGGAAAGATGCGTGTGACGCTGTTGATATGGGCGTCGGCGTTGGTGTCGGTCATCGCGTCGACGGCCAGCGTCACGTTCAGTCCAAGCTCATGAGCCTGCCGCGCGGTGGACTCCACGCCGATACTCGTCGAGATGCCGGCCAGCACGATGTGCGTCACGCCGCGATCTGCCAGCAGCGCCTTCAGCCGGGTGTCGGTGAATGCGCCCCAGGTCCGCTTGGTGACAAGGAGGTCGCTCGGTTGTTGATCGAGTCCGGGCACGAGCACAGCCCAATCCGGTGGGTACGCGTCGGTACGCCGTGGCTGCTCCGTGCGGCCGGGAGCACCGCCCGCCACATTCACCAGCACCACCGGCAGCCCGCGCCGGCGGAACGCCGCTGCGAGCCGGGCGCCGCGCGCGACGATATCGTCTGCCGGATGCGCGGTGGGCAGCGCGACGATGCCGCGCTGGAGATCGATGAGGACCAGTGCGGTGTGCGGGTCGAGCGTAGTGACGGACATTGGGACTCCCATTATTCGACGAGGCGCTTGAGCAGATCGACGCCACGCGCCAGTTGTTTTTGTTCCGTGGCAGAGAATTTCGACTGGATGCTCTGCACCAGCCAGTCCTCGCGCGCGGCCCGCAGTTGCCGGATGTATTTGCGCGCCTCGGAGGTCAGCGACAGCAGTGTGCGACGCCCGTCAGTCGGGTCGGGTGCGCCACTGACCAGTCCTGCGTCCATCAACACCGTGACGATGGCACCCATCGATTGCGACCGCATGCCTTCGGCCTGCGCCATCGCAGTCACGGTGGACGTACCTTCGCGCTCCAGGTGCATGAGCGCGGATCGCTGCGCATCATTGAGGCCCTGCGTATCCGCAGCCTCGCGCAATTTGCGGCGCAACTTGCCCACGAGCACGCGCAGATCGACCGCAACGCTCTGGGTGTTCGGGGACTCGACGCTATCGGGCTTGTCGCTCAAGATGGCTCCGCTACTTATCCAGTCAAACTACGAAGTTAAACTTAGTAGTTGAACTTTACGCTTCCATCGTCCATAGCGGAAGTCCGGACTTGTAACAGGGCGTACCGCATCGCCTGCGAGGGCACGGCAAGTCCAGGGCGTTCGCGCGATAATGGCGACCGTGCCGACCCGACTCATCACTGCCGACGCTTCAGACTTCCGCATCGCCCGGTACGCGACGGCGGCGACCGTGCTGTCGGTGGCCGAAGCCGCCATCCCTACGCCCCTGCCGGGCGTGAAGCCGGGGCTGGCGAACATCGTCGTGTTGCTGGTGCTGTCGCGCCATGGCTGGCGCGAGGCCGCTTGGGTAGCGCTGCTGCGTGTGCTCGCGGGGGGCCTGCTGCTCGGGCAGTTCATGGCGTCCGGCTTCTTCCTGAGCCTGGCCGGCAGCCTGACGAGCCTTGCCGTGCTGGCCGTCGCCGCGCGTTTGCCAGCACGGTGGTTCGGCCCGGTGTCGCTGAGCATCCTTGCCGCTTTCGCGCATATCGGTGGGCAACTGATGCTGGCACGCTTGTGGCTGGTGCCGCACGAGGGCCTGTGGGCTCTGTCTCCCGTGTTTGCGGCGGCGGCATTACTATTCGGGACCATCAACGGGCTCGTGACAGCCCGCCTGCTCGACGAGAAACCATGAAAACCATCGCTGTCGCCCTGACCGGCGCCTCGGGCATGCCCTACGGCCTGCGATTGATCGAATGCTTGCTGCAGGCAGATTGCCGCGTGCAGGTGCTGTATTCGCAGGTTGCTCAGATCGTCGCTCGACAGGAGATGGATATCGCGCTCCCGTCGCGTGCGTCGGAGGCCCGGACCTGGTTGATGGAACGGTACGGCGCGCCGGAAGATCGGCTTCAGGTGTACGGACGCGAAGAGTGGTTTGCGCCGCTGGCATCGGGTTCCAATCCTCCGGACGCGATGGCGGTGTGCCCGTGCACGATGGGCACGCTCGCGGCAATTGCCGCCGGACTGTCCAACAACCTCATCGAGCGCGCAGCGGATGTCTGCCTGAAAGAACGCCGTACGCTGGTGCTGGTGCCGCGCGAAACACCGTTCTCGACCCTGCACCTCGAAAACATGCTGCGCCTGTCGCGCATGGGTGTGGTGATCCTGCCGCCATCGCCCGGCTTCTATCACCGGCCGCAACGCGTCGAAGATCTCGTCGATTTTGTCGTGGCGCGCGTTCTCGACCAGCTCGGCGTGCCGCACGCGTTGGTCGCGCGTTGGGGCGACGCCGACCAATAGCAGAACCGCGCCGGTTCTACGGTCCACCAAACAAAAAACGCGCAACGGCGGTTGCCCACCGTTGCGCGTCACATGCCCTGGCCGGGCACGAAATCGGATCAGCGCGCCTGCGTTGCCAGCGACGTTCCGACGATACGGCTGGCCGACTGGCGACCCGCCAGCGGCACGAACGCCAGCAGGAAGCCCAGCACCGCCAGCGAACCCACGTAGTGGGCCGGCGCCAGCTTGTCGACCTGCAGCCATGCCGTCAGCACCATCGGCGTGAGGCCGCCGAAGATCGCGTACGACACGTTGTACGAGAACGACAGACCCGAAAAGCGGATCGCCGCCGGGAACGCGCGCACGGCCACGTAGGGCACGGTAGCGATGCTGCCGACGAAGAAGCCCGCCACGCCATAGCTCAGGAACAGGCTCGAGTCGTTACCCGCGTTGTGATAGAAGAAATAGCTCGCCCCCAGCAGGCCGGCATAGCCGACCAGCATGGCAGGACGCACGCCGAAGCGGTCGCAGGCCCAGCCGAACACGATGCAACCGGCGGTCAGCGTCAGCGTAGCCAGCGCATTGGCCTGGGCGGCCAGCACCGGCGTGATGCCGTGCACTTTCTGCAGGTAGCCCGGCGTCATCAGGATCACCACCACGATGGCGGCCGACAGCACCCAGGTCAGCAGCATCGAAATGATGGTGCCGGACAGGTGACGCTTGATCTCTTCGAGCGGGAAACCCTTGGCCAGCGCCTTGCGGGCCTGCATTTCCTTGAAGATCGGCGTCTCTTCCAGGAAGCGGCGCAGATACACGGCCACAAAACCGAACACACCGCCGACGATGAACGGAATGCGCCACGCGAACGCGGCGACTTCTTCGGCCGAGTAGATCTTGTTGATGGCAACCGCCATCAACGAACCGAGCAGGATGCCGCCGGTCAGGCCGGAGGTCAGCGTACCGGTGGCAATGCCGATGCGGCTCGTCGGTACGTGCTCTGCCACGAACACCCACGCTCCGGGGACTTCTCCGCCAATGGCGGCGCCTTGCAGGATGCGGAAGAACAGCAGCAGCACAGGTGCGGCAAAACCGATCGTCTCGTAAGTGGGCAGCAGGCCGATCAGCAGCGTCGGCACGGCCATCAGGAAGATCGACAGCGTGAACATGCGCTTGCGTCCGAACAGGTCGCCGAAGTGCGCAATGATGATGCCGCCGAGCGGACGCGCCAGGTAGCCCGCGGCGAAAATGCCGTAGGTCTGCATCTGACGCAGCCAGTCAGGCATATCCGCAGGGAAGAACAGTTTGCCGACGACAGCGGCAAAGAATACGTAGATGACGAAATCGTAGAACTCGAGTGCGCCGCCCAGCGCGGAAAGCGAAAGAGTCTTGTAGTCGCTGCGGTTCAATGGCCGATGCAGCTCGGCCTCAGTAAATTCGGCTTGGCTCATGATGCTCAACAGTGAGAAAAGGGAGGCGGCTTGCGGCGGGATGGGTGGGCCACCGGCAGCGGCCTTGTTCTGCACCCGGGGGGTAGTGGGTGATGCGGGGCTGGACGGGATAGGTGTCCGCGCGATGAACGAGTCGGCTTGCTCAGCCAGTGAGCATTCTAACGGTTCTTGACTTATGTCGCGCTGTGGATACCCACAACATGCTGATAGTTACAGATTATTACGGCGCCGCGACAGGCCGTATCTGATAGCCGACTCAGAAACCAGAACCCGGCAGGAGAAGGAAAGCGCGTTCGTCATCGCTCGATGCGCGCCCGAGAATCACATTGCGGTGGGGAAAACGCCCAAAGCGTTCGATGATGACGAAGTGGCGGCGGGCGTAGTCACAGGTCTCGTCGAAACCTGCGTGCTCGCTTGCCAGCCGCTCGAAGGCCGCGACGCAGCGGTGCTGCACGGAGAGATCTTCGGCGTGTTCCAGCGGCAGGTACATGAAGATGCGCTCGATTGGATCGAGCCGCCGGTCCTCTCCCCGGGCCAGCGCCTCTTCGGCCAAAGCCAGGGCAAGGGCATCGCCTGCAAAGGCGCGCGGCGTGCCACGGAAGACGTTGCGGGTGAATTGGTCGAGGACGATGATGCGCGCCAGCCGCCCGCGCGGCGTGGCGTTCCATTCGGTGAGGTCGCCGGCCAGCGCAGCCTCGATCGTATCGCCGAAACGCGCCGCGATCGTCGCATCGAAGGACGCGTCCTTGACGAACCATTCGCGACGCTGGGTCAGCGGCGGCGCGCCGAACCAGAAATCCAGCACATCATCAGGCTGGCACGCCATGGCGCGCGTTACTCTGCGCCGTTCTTGGCAGGCGTCTTGCGGGCACGCGATGCGGCCGGCTTCTTGGCTGCCGGCGTTTTGGCTTCGCGCTTTTCAAACTCGAATCCGACCTTGCCGTCCTCGCCCCGCACCAGGAAGGCCGAGAACTTGCGCTTGGTGCGCGCCGAGACAAAACCCTTGAGCAGATCGGTGCGGCCGGTGTTGAGCAGCTTTTCCATCTGTTCGCGTTCGATGGGTTGCTGCAGGATGATCTTGCCCGAGCGGAAATCGCAGCTCTTGCCCGGCCCCACCGATTTTTCGCACACGTAGGCCATGCCCAGTTCGAACACGTTCGACCGACACTTGGGGCAGGGGCCCAGCGATTGCTGGTCGGAGAAATCCGGTGCCTCGCCGCCTTCTTCTTCGCGCGGCTGGCCGAAATCGAATTCGGGCAGCTTTTCGTCGTTGAGCTTGATCTCGGCGTTGAAGGCGCGGCCCATCTTGTTGCGGAAGCCCAACAGCGGACCGACGCGGCCGGTCGACAGCAACTCTTCGATCTCGGGGATCTCGAACTGGCGCCCGGCGACGATCTTCCACAGTGAGTAGTCGCACGACTGGCACTGGAATTTCTTGTAATTCTCTTTGATGACGCCGCCGCACTTGGGGCAGGGCGTCTTGAGCGTGACGAAGTCGCCCGGCACGGTGTCGGACTCGAACTTCTTGGCGCGCTCGACGATCTCGCGCGTCATGGACTCGATGTGATCCATGAATTCGGCACGCGACAGCGCACCCTTTTCCATCTGCGAGAGTTTGTATTCCCACTCGCCGGTCAGTTCCGGCGATGACAGTTCTTCGATGCCCAGGCCGTGCAGCAGGGTGATGAGCGAAAACGCCTTGGCGGTCGGGATCAGCTCGCGCCCTTCGCGCAGCATGTAGGTTTCGGCGATCAGGTTTTCGATGATCTGCGCGCGCGTGGCCGGTGTACCCAGCCCGCGCCCCGCCATGGCGGCACGCAGTTCTTCGTCGTCGACGAGCTTGCCCGCACCTTCCATGGCCGACAGCAGCGTGGCTTCGTTGAAGCGCGCCGGCGGCTTGGTCTGGTTGGCTTTGACGGTCACTTCATCGGTACTGACCGTCTCGCCCGGCTTGACCGCCACCAGTGAACCGGTGGCGCCTTCGTCGCCCTCGATCGCGGCTTCCTTGCCGTACACCGCCAGCCAGCCGGAATTGACCAGCACCTTACCTTCGGTCTTGAAGGCTTCGCCCTCGACACGCGTGATGCGGGTGGTGATCAGGTATTCGGCGGCCGGGTAGAACACCGCGATGAAGCGGCGCGTGACCAGATCGTAGATCTTGGCTTCGGCCTCGGACAGGTTCTTCGGATGCGTGCCGGTGGGCACGATGGCGAAGTGGTCCGAAATCTTGGCGTTGTTGAAGATGCGCTTGTTCGGCTTGACCCAGCCGTGCTTGATCACGTCGGCCGCGAGCTTTGAATACTGCTCCGGCAGCGAGCCGAGGATGGTCGGCACCTGGCCGACATAGTCCTCGGGCAGCGCGCGTGCATCGGTACGTGGGTAGGTCAGGACCTTGTGCTTTTCGTACAGGGCCTGCGCCAGTTGCAGCGTGGTGCGGGCCGAAAAACCGAAGCGCCCGTTGGCTTCGCGCTGCAGACTGGTCAGATCGAACAGCAGCGGCGAGAGCTGGTTCGACGGCTTGGACTCTTCTTCGACCTTGCCCGGCTTGCCTTCGCACTTGTCGACGATGGCCTGCGCCTGCTCGATCTTCCACAGGCGATGCGCGGTCGCGTGTTCATCGTCTTCGGGTTTCTTGAACGATTCGTTCAGCCAGCGGCCGACGTATTCGCCAGCCTCGGCGCCGAAACGGGCCTCGACCTCCCAGTAGTCGCGCGAGACGAACTTGCGGATGCGCTCTTCGCGCTCCACCACCAGCGCCAGCGTGGGCGTCTGCACGCGGCCGACCGTGGTCAGGTGAAAACCGCCGGTCTTGGAGTTGAAGGCGGTCATGGCCCGCGTGCCGTTGATGCCGATGAGCCAGTCGCTTTCGGCCCGGCACACGGCGGCTTCGCGCAGGCCGGACATCTCGTTGGATGTGCGCAGGCGCTGGAAACCGTCGCGGATCGCTTGCGGCGTCATCGATTGCAGCCACAGACGGCGGATCGGCTTGGCGGTGCCGGAATGCTCGGCGATGTAATTGAAGATCAGTTCGCCTTCGCGTCCCGCGTCACAGGCATTCACGAGGCCGGTGACTTCCTTGCGCTTGATGAGGCGTTCGAGCAGCTTGAGGCGCTCGGCGGTCTTTTCAATCGGATTCAGCTTGAAGTGCGGCGGAATCACCGGCAGGTGGGCGAAGCTCCATTTGCCGCGCTTGACTTCGAATTCGTCCGGCACAGCCAGTTCCAACAGGTGGCCGATCGCCGACGAGAGCACGTATTCGTCGCTCTCGAAGTAATCGCCCTGACGGGTGAAGCCGCCCAGCGCGCGCGCGATGTCCTGCGCAACGGAAGGCTTTTCGGCAATGATCAGCTGTTTGCTCATGCTCGGAAATTCGAAAAAGGGGGAACGCAAAGCGCCTTCGCACACCCGGCGGGGTGCGATGAGTGCGGCATGATAGGAGCGCGCTGCATAAAAGCGCAACACGGGCCATCAAACGACAATGCACCGTCGCCTGTCGCCGGACGGGCGGCGTCAATGTGACAACGGCCGGATTGACCGGCCGTTGCGCGCTTCGTTCAATGAACCGTCACCGCCTCGCTGCCATCGGGAAGATCATCGCCGTCTTCGACCTCTTCGGTCAGCAGTTCGTCGAGCACCAGCATGTCGAGATTGACTTGCTGTTGCCACAGCACCATCAGCACGATGATCTTGAACTGCGACAGCGACACCTCACCGCCAGGCAGGGCCATGGCGCGCTCGATGATCACTTCGCGCTGGCCCGCGTTGAGCACCCCCGAGGATTCCAGGAAGGCCAGAAAACCGCGGCACGAGGCATCCAGACAGGCCAGTTCCTCGTCGCTGAAGATGCGGAAAGCGCGACTATCACTATTGATGACGGGCGCCGGTTGCCCGGAGATCTCACGCAGGCCTTCGAGCCATTCGATGGCGTCGGAGATTTCTTCTTCTTCGAATCCGGCGGCGCTCAGCTTGCGGGCAAGCTGCTCGGGTTCGGCGGGACAAGCATCGGCGTAGCCGTACGTTTCAAACAGGTACACCAGGATGTCGATCATGCGTTTTGGCCCCTTTGGCGACCGTCGCCGGTCACCCAGAATCGATTCAATGAACTGCCACGGCTGCGGGCCCGGAAGCCCTACGACTGTTTTGAACAGATTCAATTGAGACGTTGATACCTGTTACCCGGCAAACGCGCTATGCGCCCATCGAGCTCCAGTGCCGTCAGGATGGCGAAGAGCGCATCTGGCGTCAAGCGTGCCCGGCCGAGCAGATTTTCCGCATCGACCGGGTCGAAACCCATGGCCAGAAGGACTTTTTCCGCGTCCTGCGACACAGGTGGGGGCGAAATCGCATTCGGCAATGGCACCGGCGCGGCGATCTGCCCCTGCCAACCCATCTCGTCGAGCACATCGGCGGCGCTTTCGACCAGTTTGGCCCCCTGCTTGATGAGCTGGTGGCACCCGCGCGAGAGCGGCGAATGGATCGACCCCGGAATCGCGAACACCTCCCGCCCCTGCTCGGCGGCCTGCCGGGCCGTGATCAGCGAGCCGCTGCCCACGGCCGCCTCCACCACCAGCACGCCGCGCGACAAGCCCGAGATGATGCGGTTGCGACGGGGGAAATTGTGCGACAGCGGAGGCATGCCGAGCGGGAATTCGCTCACGATCGCACCCGATTCGGCAATCGCCCGCGCCAGCGTTGCGTTGCGAGCCGGGTAGATGCGGTCGATACCGGTGCCGATCACCGCCACCGTGCTGGCGTCGCCCAGCAATGCGCCACGATGCGCCGCCGCGTCGATGCCGAGCGCCAGCCCGCTCACCACCGTCAGTCCCGCGCGAGAGAACGCCGTGGCGAACTGCTCGGCGTTGGAAACGCCCTGCGGCGTGGCGCTGCGTGCGCCGACCATGGCAATCGATGGACGATTGAGCAGTTCCAGCCGCCCCTTTACATATATGAGGCAGGGCGGGTCCGGCGTGTGCAGCAGGCTGGGCGGATAGGCCGGGTCGGCCAGCGTGATGATGCGATTGTCCGGCTCGTCGGCCCAGGCCAAGGCGGCTTCGATCTGGGCACGGCTGTCGGTGGATAACAGTTGCTGCGTCGGGCCCGGCCCGACGACCTGTTCGAGCGCTAGGCGGCCGGCGGCAAAGATGCGTTCAGGCAGGCCGAAAGCGGCCAGAAGATGGCGTTGACGCTCCGTCCCGATATCCGGGACGAGCGTCAGGCGTAGCCAGTGTTCGAGATCGTGCGAGGTGGATTCTGTCGGATGAGTCACGCCATCAAGGCGCCCTCACCGAATCGGCGACCCGAACGGGTTCGCTGCTGTCCAGGACGAGGGCGTACGCAAGGTTGTTGAACACGCGGAAGACGAATACTAGCCCGTAGCGTTCTTCCGGCAATTCATATTTCTCAGCCTTGCCGTCGAGCTTGTATGCCACCTCGCCGCGATTGCGATACAGCGCCATGACGTGTCCGGGCTCGATGCCCTGCGCCTTGCCCAGGGACAACATCACCACGCCGTAGCGGCCGGTTTCCTCGAGGCCGTCATAGATGCTGACCACGTGCCCTTGGGTGGACGCCGCCGGCGCATGCGGCGGGAAGGACAGGATCTCGGCCTTGCCTGCCGGAAGCAGGCGGTCACCGCTATTGATTTCGTGCTTGCTCGACACCACCTGCAGGGCGGATGCCTGATTGCCGGAGCCCTGCGTGATCACGCGGGCCGTTCCCAGCAGCTTGGCCTCGTAGCCGAGCAATTGGCCGGAAACCGGGTCGTTGATGGGCGTGGCGCGGCGATACACCTGCCACAGGTCGATGCCGGGGGTGATGTTCTTGGCAAAGATGGTGTCGCCAGCGCCAGCGATCACGCGGCTTTCCTGGATGGCGACCACCGAGGCCAGATCTCGCGGCGCTTCGTCTTCGACGATCAACGGTTCGACCAGGAAGCCCTGGATGGCCCGCATCGGCACGCTGGCCAGCGGCGTATCCAGCGGCGTGGCATAGGCGCGCGGCTCCAGCTTCACGGTGCCGCCCGCGCCCTGGCTACCACGAATCGACAGGGTCGGGCCATTGCGGTCCAGTACGATCACCTGACCGGGGTAGATCCAGTGCGGATTGCGGATCTGTTCGCGATTCATGCGCCAGACTTCCGGCCAGCGCCAGGGTTGCTTGAGGAACTTGCCGGAGATGTCCCAGAGCGTGTCGCCCTTGACCACCGTATACGTATCCGGGGCATTGTCGGCCAGTTGGACTGGCGCCTGGCGGGCGGCGGCGGCCGTAGCAGGTTCGGCCGCAAAGCCGGGAACGGCAGCGTTGGCGAGGAGCGCCACCAGCAGCACGGATATAATTCGAATCATCAGCGAATGCCCCGAAAGAGTGAGCGCGCTGCGCTCGGATGCCGCCAGTCGGCAAGCTCGATTGTTGTGTTCTGTTGCGCGCGGGATATCTCCGTCCGCGCTATGGTCAACGTACACAGGCCCCGCGGGTGGCCGGGCTTATGCTGCGGACATTGATGTTTTCCGTTAGATTCTGCCCGTAAGCTATTTCTTACATCAAGGTTTTTTGGACAGTCGGACGAATGGCACTCCTGCCCATACTGCATTACCCGGACGAGCGTCTCCACAAGCGGGCCAAGCCCGTTGCCGTGGTGGATGAGCGCATCCGCACACTCGTGGCGAACATGGCCGAAACCATGTATGCCGCGCCCGGCATCGGCCTGGCGGCCACGCAAGTGGACGTACATGAACGCGTCGTCGTGATCGACATCAGCGAAGATAAGACGGATCTGCGCGCCTTCATCAACCCCGAGATCCTCGAGCGGCGCGGCGAGCAGACCTGCGAGGAAGGCTGCCTGTCGGTGCCCGGCATTTACGACACCGTCACCCGCTCCGAGTGGGTCAAGGTGCGCGCGCTCAACGAAAGAGGCGAGTCGTTCGAGCTCGAAACCGACGGCCTGCTGGCCGTGTGCATCCAGCACGAAATCGACCACCTCGACGGCAAGGTCTTCGTCGAATATCTCTCGCAACTCAAGCAAGGCCGCATCAAGACCAAGCTCGCCAAGCGGGCGCGCATCACGGCCTGATGCTGGCAGGGTCGCCCCTCGCGCGATCGTTCCGTCATCCGCGCTCGCTTCCCGAAGGGTCGCGGCGCGGCACACCTGGATGAGTCCCACATGAAGATCGCCTTTGCCGGCACGCCCGAATTCGCTGCCGTCGCGCTCCGCGCCATCCTCGACGCAGGCTTCGACGTGCCGCTGGTGCTGACCCAGCCGGATCGCCCGGCTGGCCGCGGCATGAGCCTGCAGGCCAGCCCGGTCAAGAAGCTCGCACTCGAACGCGGCATCGTCGTGGACCAGCCGGAGAAACTCCGCACGCCCGAACAGCGCGAACGCCTCGCCGCCTGCGCGCCGGACGTGCTGGTGGTGGCCGCCTACGGCCTGATCCTGCCGCAGGCCGTGCTGGACCTGCCGCGCCATGGCTGCCTGAACATCCACGCTTCGCTGTTGCCGCGCTGGCGCGGCGCCGCTCCGATCCATCGCGCCATCGAGGCGGGCGACGCCGAAACCGGCATCACGATCATGCAGATGGACGCTGGCCTCGATACCGGCGCCATGCTGTTGCGACGAGCCTTGCCCATCGACGCGGCGGACACCACGTCCACGCTGCACGACAAACTGGCGGCGCTCGGCGGCACGATGATCGTCGAGGCCCTGCGCGCGCTGCCCACGCTCACGCCGACGGCGCAACCCGAGGACGGCGTGACCTACGCCAGCAAGATCGCCAAGAGCGAATCGGCGCTCGACTTCACTGCCCCGGCCGAGACCCTCGCCCGCAAGCTGCGCGCGTTCGATCCCTTCCCGGGCGGCGCGGGCACCCTGCGCGGTACGGCACTCAAGCTGTGGCGGGGCGATGCGGTGGAGGGCGCGGGCACGCCGGGCGAAGTGCTCGCAGCCGATGACAGCGGCGTCGTGGTGGCCTGCGGCCAAGGCGCGCTGCGCCTGACCGAACTGCAGAAGCCGGGCAGCAAGCGCCTGCCAGCGGCAGACTTCCTGCGCGGTTTCGCCATTGCGGCAGGGGAACGCTTCGAGCCGGTCGCCGGCTGAAGCCACACATTCATCAACAACAGAAAAAGGGTCGCACCATGTTGCGTCTGATCGGCAACATCCTGTGGTTCGTGCTGGGTGGATTCTGTATGGGTCTGGCCTGGTGCCTCGCCGGCCTGGTCGCTTTCATTACGATCATCGGCATCCCGTGGGGCCGCGCCTGCTTCACGATTGCAGGATTTTCATTCTGGCCATTCGGCCGCGTAGCGGTGCCACGCCGCGAAGTCACCGGCCGCGACGACATCGGCACCGGGGTGCTGGGGCTGATCGGCAATATCGTGTGGTTTCTGCTCGCCGGCTGGTGGCTCGCCATCGGCCACGTCTGCGCAGCCATCGTCAATTTCGTGTCGATCATCGGCATTCCGTTCGGCATCCAGCATCTCAAGCTGGCCATGATCGCCCTCATGCCGATCGGCATGGCGGTCGTGCCGGTTCGCCGCTAAGACGCGATCAGCTACCGGCTGCCTCGTTCGGGTGCTACATCGCACCCACCGGGGTGCCTCACTTGCCGCCCAGCAATGCCCGCAAGTTGGCCAACTTGGCGCGGGCGTCTTCCTGCGAAACTGGCGGCGCGTCCTTGCCCGCGCGGCGCAGGCCGTCGCCCAGCTCTTCGATGAAGCGCGAAGGTTCCACCGTGCGGATTTCACCCGCGGCCTTGCGGCGCTCGCAATGGGTGATGGTCAGGCTTCTTTGCGCACGCGTGACGCCGACATACATCAGCCGGCGTTCCTCTTCCACCTGATCACCGTCGATGCTGCTCTGGTGCGGCAGCAGGCCTTCTTCGACGCCGATGAGAAACACGTGGGGAAATTCCAGTCCCTTCGAAGCATGCAGGGTCGCCAGTTGTACGGCGTCGACGTCCTCTTCGTCGCCCTTTTCGAGCATCGAGATCAGCGCCACCATCTGCGTGAGTTCGAGCAGATTCTTGCTGTCGGCCTCACCCTTGCGGCCAAGCCATTCGACGAGGTCGCGCACGTTCGACCACTTGGTCTCCGCTTCGCGCACCTCGCAGGTTTCCATCAGATGCGCTTCGTAGCCGATGGTGCGCAGCAGATCTTCGAGGATGCGCGCGGCCGGCTCGCGCGTCGCCCGGTATTCCAATGAATTGATGAAGTTGCCGAAGTTGCGCAGCACTTCGAGCTGGCGCGTGGGCACGTGTTCGGTCACGCCTTCCTCGAACACCGCCGCGAACAGACTGATATGCCGATGCCCTGCGTAGCGTCCGAGCGCTTCGAGCGTGGCCGCACCGACGCCCCGGCGCGGGGTCGTCACCGAACGGATGAACGCAAGGTCGTCGTCGCCATTGAGCATCAGGCGCAGATAGCACAGCACGTCCTTGATTTCGGCGCGCTCGAAAAAGCTCTGCCCGCCGCTCATGACATAAGGAATCTTGTGGTTGCGCAGTTGCTGCTCGATCAGCCGGGCCTGGTGATTGCCGCGATACAGGATGGCGTAATCGCTGAACTTGGTGCGGTGCTCGAAGCGGTGCGTGGAGATGCGCATCGCGACCAGTTCGGCCTCTTGCTCCGGATCGCGCGCCGCCACGATGTGGATCGGATCGCCATGGCCGTGTTCCGACCACAAAGTCTTCTCGAAAAGCTTCTCGTTGTTGGCGATGAGCGTGTTGGCTGCGTTCAGGATGCGGTTGGTCGAGCGGTAATTCTGTTCGAGCTTGATGACTTTCAGTTTGGGAAAGTCGCGCGGCAACTGGCGCAGGTTTTCCACGTCGGCGCCGCGCCAGCCGTAGATGGCCTGGTCGTCGTCGCCGACGGCGGTGAATGCCGCCCGGATACCCGTCAGCAGCTTGAGCAGTTTGTACTGCGCGGCGTTGGTGTCCTGGTACTCGTCGATGAGCAGATAACGCAGTTTGTTCTGCCAGCGCTCCAGCGCCTCCGGATGCTCTTCGAACAGCTTCACCGGCAGGCGGATGAGGTCGTCGAAGTCCACCGCCTGATACGCGCGCAGCGTCTGTTCGTAGGCCGGGTAGAGCTTGGCGGCTACCGCCGTCATGTCGTCGTTGACGAGTTTCACGGCCTCTTCGGGCGTGATCAGCGCGTTCTTCCAGCCCGAAATCGTCCACTGGATGCCGCGCGTGGTGGCCTTGTCGGTACTGCCGGCAATTTCCGCGACGATGGCGAGGATGTCGGATGAATCAAGGATCGAGAACTGCGGCTTGAGTCCGGCGAGCTTCGCCTCCTGCCGCACGATGCGCACGCCCAGCGCATGAAACGTGCATACCGTCAGCCCCTTGGCGCGCCCGTCGGTCAGCAGCTTGCCGACGCGCTCTTCCATCTCGCGTGCGGCCTTGTTGGTGAAAGTGATGGCCGCGATGTTGCGCGCCTCCATGCCGCACTCGGTGACCATGTAGGCGATCTTCTGCGTGATCACGCGCGTCTTGCCACTGCCCGCACCGGCCAGCACGAGGCAGGGGCCGTCGAGGTACTTGGTGGCTTCGCGTTGTTGCGGATTGAGGCGGTCGAGCACGGGCGGGTCTTTCTGGAGGGGGCGATGGATTTTACAGGCTCAGCCCCGCCTCTCTTCGTACCCGCCTGATTTCTCTGGGAATCCCATTATTTGGGACGATGAAATCACATATTGACACACGAATCGGAACCCACCTACATTTGTTCCCACTGTTCCGATACAGAAGAGCCCAAGCGTGAGCGATCTGCCCCAAGTCCACATTCCAGAATCCGACGAGAGCGACAAAGTAAGCGGCGCCCAGACGCTGTTGCGCGGCCTTTCGCTGCTCGAATGCGTCGCAGCCGGTGCGAGCGACGCGCGCAGCATCGGCGCCCGACTCGGTACACCGCGCAGCACCACCCATCGCATGCTATCGGCGCTCATGCGCGCCGGATACCTGCGCCAGTCGGCCATCGGCACTTACCTGTTGGGGCCGAAAGTCATCGAACTGGGCATCCGCGCCATGGAGCAACGCCCCATGGCCGCCGTCGCCCGGCCTTTCCTCGAAACGCTCGCCGCGCAGACCGGCGACACGGTGCACCTGGGTGTGCGCGAAGCGGCCGAGGTGTTCTACCTGGACAAGATCCCCGGCACGCGCGGGCTCGAAATGCGCTCGCGCGTGGGCTTTCGCATGCCGATCGCTTCCACCGGCATCGGACGCGCGCTGATGCTCGGCATCGACCCCAGCGCGTGGCCGACGCTGTACCAGTCGGCCATCGCCGCCAAACAGCGCGCTGGCGAATCGCCACTGCTTCCGCCCTGGGAGGAATACGAACGGACCATGGTCGGCTACTGCGAGCAGGGCTGGGTCATGGACCTTGAAGAAAACGAACTCGGCGTGCGCTGCGTGGCCGCTCCGCTGCATGACGCGCGGGGTACGGTGATCGGCGCCATCAGCGTGGCGACCGCCGTGCCCTACATGTCGCTCGAACGCATGCGCGAACTGGGGCCGGTGGTGCTGCAGGCCGCGCACGACATTTCCGTGGCACTGAACTGACATGAATACCAAGACATACGCCACAAGCCCCGCACTGCTGGCCCTCGACTGGGGCACCAGCAGCCTGCGCGCTTACCTGATGGATGCGCGCGGCACGATCCTCGACCAGCGCCGCGCCAGCCACGGCATCCAGCACCTGCCGACCGCGCCTTCGCGCAACGAAGGCTTTGCGCTGGCACTGGACACCATCGCCGGCGACTGGCTGCGCGAATGGCCGATGCTGCCGGCGGTCGCCAGCGGCATGGTCGGCAGCGCGCAGGGATGGCGCGAGGCGCCTTATGTGTCGTGCCCGGCCGGACTCGACGCCATCGCCCGCCATGCCGTGCCGGTGACGGCCAACGGGCGCACGCTGCATATCGCGCCCGGCGTGCTGTCCGATAGCGCCGATGCGCCGCCCGATGTCATGCGCGGCGAAGAAATCCAGGTGTTCGGCGCACTCGCGCTCGAACCCGCGCTGGCGGATGCCGCCTGCATCGTACTGCCCGGCACGCACAGCAAATGGGTCGGCATACAGGCTGCGCACATCGTCGGTTTCGCCAGTTACATGACGGGTGAGTTGTACGCCGTGCTGCGCGCGCACTCCACGCTCGGACTGATGATGGACGACAGCCAGGCGCCCGAAGGCTCCGGCTTCCAGCGCGGCGTGCGGGCTGCCACCACGGGGACCGCGGGCGATCTGCTGCACCAGCTTTTCGCGGCCCGCACGCTCGGACTCACCGCGCGTCTGCCACGCCATGAACTGGCGGATTACCTCTCGGGCCTGCTCATCGGCCACGAACTCGTCTCGGGCCTGGCGCGCAATGCGGCGCTGCTCGCCAGCGGCGCGCCTTTCGTGCTGGTGGGCGAACCGGCACTTTGTCGGCGCTACCAGCTCGCCCTGGAACTACTCGGCGGGCCCACGCCCCGTCTCATCGACAGCACCGCCCCGGCCGGCCTGCATGCGTTCTCGCGCGCGGCCGGGCTGCTTGCGGACTAAGGATCGACATGACAGACGCCACCTCAATCGCACAGGCTTTCGAAGCCGCCATGCGCCAGCTCCCGCTGGTCGCCATCCTGCGCGGACTCGCGCCACAGCAGGCGCTGCCGGTATCGCGCGCACTCTACGACGCGGGCTTCCGCCTGATCGAAGTGCCGCTCAATTCGCCGCAGCCGTTCGACAGCATCGCGCTGATCCGCAAGCAATTGCCCGCCGACGCACTGGTCGGCGCCGGCACGGTGCTGCGGGTCGACGATATTGCCCGCCTGCGCGACGTCGGCGGCCAACTGGTGGTGATGCCGCATTCCAACGGCGACATCATCCGCGCCACCAAGGCCGCCGGTCTTGTCAGCCTGCCCGGCGTGGTCTCGCCCGCCGAAGCGTTCGCGGCACTCGAAGCGGGCGCCGACGCGCTCAAGTTCTTCCCGGCCGAACTGGTCACGCCCGCCGTGCTCCGTGCCATGCGCGCAGTGCTGCCGCGCCACGTGCCGCTGCTGCCGGTCGGCGGCATCACGCCACAGGGCATGGCGCCCTTCGTTGCGGCAGGGGCGCATGGCTTCGGCCTCGGGTCGGCACTGTACGCACCGCATATGTCGGCCGACGACGTGGCCCGCAACGCCGCGGCTTTCGTTGAAGCGTGGCGCGGCCTGGATGGCCGGCCCGGTGCACACATGCCCTGATTTGTTTTTTTTTCGCCGCGAAAAAGAGCCAGGTGGCCGGCGCGGCGCGAACACTGTCCACATAGGAGGAGCCAACCATGAAGCACACACGTTTCTTCACGCAACTGGCGGCGGCGCTCGCCTCGGTTGCGATGCTCTCTGCGCCCGTCAAGGCAGCGGAGTACCCGACCAAACAGATCGAGCTGGTCGTGTCGTACGCCGCCGGCGGCGGCACCGACCTGGTGGCGCGCGCCTATGCCGACGCCATCAACAAGCATCTGCCCAAATCGGTCGGTGTGGTGAACAAACCCGGCGGCAGCGGCGCGCTGGGCCTGACCGAAGTCGCCCGCGCCCGCCCGGACGGTTACAAGATCGCCATGGGCGTGGTCGAAATGACGACACTGCCGTCGCTGGGCATGGGTCGCTTCTCGATCGATGACTTCGCACCGATCGCCCGCCTGAACGCCGAACCTTCCGCCATCACCGTGCAGGCCGATGCGCCGTGGAAGACCTACGAGGAATTCATGGCCTACGCCAAGGCCAACCCGGGCAAGGTGCGCATCGGCAACTCCGGCACGGGCGCCATCTGGCACCTGGCCGCCGCCGCGCTGGAGCAGAAGACCGGCGTCAAGTTCAACCACGTGCCCTTCGACGGCGCAGCGCCCGCCGTTGCAGCCCTGCTTGGTGGTCACATCGAAGCCGTGGCGGTCAGTCCGGCCGAGGTCGTCGCCCAGGTGCAGGCCGGCAAGCTCAAGTCGTTGGTGGTGATGGGCGACGCCCGCGCCAAGGGCTTCGAGCAGGTGCCGACGCTGAAGGAAAAGGGCGTCGATCTGTCCATCGGCACGTGGCGCGGCATCGTCGCGCCGAAGGGTACGCCGAAGGAAGTGCTGGAGGTGCTCAAGACCGCCACCAAGAAAGCCACTGACGAACAGGGCTTCCGTGATGCGCTGGCCAAGATGAACCTGACCTTCGCCTACCTGGACGCCGATGCCTTCGGCGCCGCCATCAAGAAGGACGAAGCCTTCTTCAGCACCCTGATCGGCCAACTCGGCCTGAAGAAGTAACGCAACGCTGTACCACCCGGCGCGCCCCGCAAGGCGCGCCGCTTAGCACCCTGGAGATTTTCACCATGGCTGAATCCCGCGACCCCGCTGCGCAGGACAATGGCATTCTTGCACGCATCGGCCGGCGCTCCGACGTCGTCGTTGGCGTGCTGCTGATCCTCATCGCCCTCGCGACCATCGTTGAGTCTCGCAGCTTCCCGACCACCGCCGTGGCCACCGACATTGGCGCGGGAGCATTCCCGACAGCCTTCGCCGGCATCCTGATCGTGCTGTGCGTGCTGCTCATTTTCAATCACTTCAGCCATGGCGCGCTGCCGGACGCCACCGATCCGATCGGTACGGAGGAATCGGAAGCGCTGGCCGAACCGACGGGTCCGATCAATTACCTCAACCCTGTGCTCGGCGTACTGCTGACCGTGGCCTACGTGGCGGCCATCTCGTGGGCCGGGTATCTCGTGACCACGCCGATCTTCATGTTCGTGCTGATGCAGGTGCTGGGTTTCCGGCGTGTGGTGCCGGGCCTGGTGATCGCGCTTGGCGTGACCTTCGGGCTGTATCTCATCTTCGATGTCGGCATGTCGGTGGCGCTGCCCACGGGCACGCTGTTCGACTGACGCAACGCGGAACACAGGTGTACTCATGCTAGGAATGGACCTACTCGCGCAAGGCGCGGCCAATCTCGCGGCGCACCCGCAGGCAATCCTGTTCGCCGTCGTTGGCACGGCCTTCGGCATCGTCATCGGTGCGCTACCCGGCCTGACGGCCACCATGGGGGTGGCCATCATGCTGCCCTTCACGTTCGGCATGGAGCCGGTGTCAGCCCTTCTGCTGCTGGCCGGCATCCACTTCGGCGGCGTCTATGCCGGCTCGATCACCGCCATCCTGCTGCGCATCCCCGGCACGCCGGCGGCCGCGGCCACCGCCATCGACGGCTATGCGCTGACCAAGAAAGGGCAGGCGGGGCTGGCCTTGGGCACGGCGACGTTCTCATCCTTCATCGGCGGCACGATCAGCATACTGGCGCTGATCTTTCTGTCGCCCGTGCTGGCCGGCTGGGCGCTCAAGTTCAGCGCGGCGGAGAGCTTTGCGCTGGCCTGCTTCGGGCTGTCGATCATCGCCAGCGTGGCCGGCGAATCGTTGCTCAAGGGGCTGATCGCAGGCATGGTCGGCCTGCTGGTGTCGACCATCGGGCTGGACCCCATGGGCGGCTTTCCGCGCTTCACGGGCGGCATGGATGAACTCATGGACGTGAAGTTCATTCCCGTCATGATCGGCCTGTTCGCCGCGGCCGAGGCTTTCAAGTCGATGGAAAAGAGCGACCTCACCGCCCGCGTGAAGGCCACCATCGGCCGGGTCATTCCACCGTGGTCGGTGTTCAAGGGGCTGATCCTCACCATCCTGCGCTCGTCGGGCCTGGGCGTGATCGTCGGCATCATTCCGGGTGCGGGCGCGGACATCGCCGCCTTCGTCGCATACAACGAGACCAAGCGTTTCTCCAAGACGCCGGAGAACTTCGGCAAGGGCGAACTCAAGGCCGTGGCCGCCTGCGAATCGGGCGCCAACGGCTGCACCGGCGGCGACCTGCTGCCGATGCTCACGCTGGGCATTCCCGGTGACGCGGTGACCGCCGTGATGATGGGCGCGCTCATCCTGCAAGGTCTGCAACCCGGCCCGCTGCTGTTCAAGGAACACGGCGACATGATCTACACGGTCTTCGCCGGCATGCTGTTCTGCTACGTGATGATGCTGATCCTCGGGCTGGCGTCGCTGCGCATCATCGGCCGCGTCATCCAGATGCCGCAGTCGATCCTCACGGTCGGCATTCTCGTGCTGAGCGTGGTGGGCACCTACGCCATCGGCAACAGCATGTTCGACGTGGGCGTGATGCTGCTGTCGGGCGTCATCGGCTACTTCATGCAGAAGTGGGGCTATCCGGCCTCGCCCGTGGTGCTGGCGCTGATCATGGGGCCGATCGCCGAGAGCAACTATCGTCGCGCCCTGTCGATGTCCAACGGCAGCATCGACTTCCTCTACACGCGCCCGATCACCGTCGTGCTGCTCCTGCTGGCGATCGTCACGCTGGCCGCACCCATCGTCGGCGGCATCATCAAGCATCGTCGCCGCAGGCTGGCCGCGGCCTGAGGCCGCCCCGTACGGACGGGCAGCACGTGCCCGTCCGTCACAAAGCATGTTGTCTCCCGCGCTAGACTCTGCCACCGGGCGGGCCCGGACCTGCGGCGGAGAGACACGATGGCAGCATCAACTGCGAGGGTGACGTCGGACAAACGGCCGTACGTCACCGTCGTCATCCCCACGACTTGCGAATCGGCGCGCGCCGGCCTGCTGCCGGACGCCATTGACAGCGCCCTGAGCCAGCGCGACGTCGCCGTTGAAGTCGTCGTCGTGGTCAATGGCGCGCGGGTCGACGAATCGCTCCTTGCGCGACTGCCGTGGCAGGCGACGATCCTTCGGCGCGCCGAGGGAAACGTGTCCGCCGCGCGCCATGCCGGCCGGCAGGCAGCCCAAGGAGAATTCACCTGTTTCGTGGATGACGACGACCGGCTCCTGCCGGACGCCTTGCGCATTCGCCTTGCCGTGGCGGCGGCACACCCGGACGCGGACGTCATCGTCACCAACGGTCTTGAATCCAGCGACGGCGTCGAGACTCCGCTGGTCGCGCCGGGCCGCGCCGACGAAATCAACCGCGACCCGCGCGCCAGCCTCCTGCGCGCCAACTGGTTCGGTTCATCCGCGATCATGGTGCGCAACGCCACCGTGTCATCGGATGTCTTTGCCTTCGATCTGCGCTACTTCGAATGGACGTGGTTGCTGTTCGCGCTGCTCGCGCAGGGCAAGCGCGTGCACTACGACGAAGCGATGACGTTCTGGCGCAGCGGCGACAATCCTTTGTCGGCCTCGCGCAGCGCAAAGTACTTCGCCGCCTATCCGGCGTTCCTGCGCGAACTGGGAAGGCTGCCCATGTCGGCGGCACATCGGCGTGCCATCGAATCGAAATACCAGACCGCGCTCAACACGCTTTCCAACCAAGCGTTGCAGGACGGCGAACTTGGCCGTGCCTGGCAACTGCACTGGCAATGCCTGTCGGATGGCGGCTGGCGCTACGCCCCCTACACGCGACATCTCATCCGCCAGTCGATGCGCCGTTAGGGCAGGATTTTCGACGCCCCTTGCGGACGGATTTCCTTGTTGGCCCGCCCGCACGGTCGGGATAATCGCCCCGCCCCCCAAAAAGACCCCGCAACGGAGCCCGCCTCATGCGCGTCATGACCCAGCACGAAACGTTGCGATTCATCGACGAGTACCGCGAACTCTTCGACGCCGAAGCACGCCGCAATCCGTTCATGTGCGCAGCGTGGATGCGACTGTTCGTCCAGCACATTGCCACCGGAGCGTGGTCATTCTTCGCCCCGGTCGCCGACGACGGCCGCAGCCTGATGCTCTTCTACAGCGACGACGGGCGTCGCACCTGGCACGCCGTGGCCAACTACTACACCTCGCTGCATTCCCCGCTGGTCAGCACGCTCGACGCAGGTGCGGCGCGCCAGCGCGCCATCACGGCGCTGGTCGAACAGATCGCCACCTACCGCCCGCGCCCGGCGATTCTCGATCTCGCGCCGCTCGATGAGGACGACGGCGATACGCAATCGCTGCGTCAGGCGCTGGCCGCGCGCGGATGGCTGACCCGCCAGTACGACCGGTTCGGCAACTGGTACCTGCCCTGCAAAGGTGTTTCGTTCAGCGACTACATGGCCGCACGCGACTCGCAAACCCGCAACACCTGGACGCGCAAGAAAAAGCAGTTCGCCGCCAATGGCGAGGCGCGGCTGGAAATCGTGCAGGCACCTGCAGACGTGCCGCGTGCCATGGACGCCTATGAGCGCATCTATGCGCTGAGCTGGAAGCAGCCCGAGCCGTACGCCGGCTTCGTGCGCGACTGGGCCATGGCCTGCGCGCAACACGGCTGGCTGCGGCTCGGCCTGGCGTGGCAGGGGGACGTGCCCATCGCCGCACAGTTCTGGTTCACGCTGCACGGGCGCGCCAGCATCTTCAAGCTCGCCTACGATCAGGAATACGCCAGGCTGTCGGCCGGCACGGTGCTGTCCGCCCACCTGTTCGAATACGCGCTCGATCATGACCGCGTGAGCGAGATCGACTACCTCACGGGCGACGACCCTTACAAGCGATCGTGGATGGGCGCACGCCGCCAGCGCATCGGCCTGGTCGCCTGCAACCCCATGACCCTGCGCGGCATCGCCGCCGGCGCGCGCGAGATGGCCGGTCAGATGCGCCAGCGCCTGCGGCGGTCTCCGTCCACGCAGACCGATACCGAACCAGATCGCTAGCCGCTCGGGGCGGTCTGCGTTTCCATGCGGGCAACCGCGTCCCGTCGCGCCTTGGCAATGCTGGCTTGAAATTAACTAAATCATTAATTAGTGTACGCGCCATGCTGTCCAGAAAAGCCCCCCAGCGCCATGCCGTCGGCCGTCCCGTCGCCTCCGACGGCGCCGCTGCGCGCGAACGCCTGCTCGACGCCACGCTGTCGCTCATTGCCGATCAGGGCGTGGCCGCAACATCCATCGCGCAGATCGCCAAGCACGCTGGCGTCACGCCAGCGATGGTGCATTACTACTTCAAGAACCGCGAGTTGCTCTTCGACGCCGTCGTCGATGAACGCCTGGCGCCGGTGATCGCCAACGTATGGAACCCCGTCCAGCAGAGCGCCGACCCCTTCGACGCCGTGGAAGGAATCGTCCGGCGCATTGCCGAAGCCGCCCGCAATGTGCCGCAGATCCCCGCGTTGTGGCTGCGCGAGGTCATCAGCGATGGCGGCCAATTGCGTCAGCGCGTGCTGCCGCGATTACCGTCGGACAAGCTGCAGGTGCTCAACGCACTGATCGCGCAGGGGCAGCGCGAAGGACGCATCAACCCGCGGCTCGACGCGCGATACATGTTCATGTCGGTGGTCGGCCTGACCATGATGCCGCTGGCGGTATCGTCGGTCTTCGTCCACATCACCGGCCAGGCCATCGACGTCGACGCCCTCGTCGAGCATGTCGTATCACTGCTGCGCCATGGCATGGATACGCCGCACGCATCCACCCGGAGAAGCTGACATGTCCCCCATCCGCGCTTCGCACTACGCCCTGCTGGCACTCATGCCAGCGCTCATCGCCGCATGCTCGGAGCCGGCGCGCGATACCTACCAGGGCTACATCGAAGGAGAGTTCGTGAACCTGGCCTCATCGCAGGGCGGACGGCTGGAAAAGCTCGACGTCGCGCGAGGACAGCAGGTCGCCGCCGACGCGCCGCTGTTCGTACTGGAGTCCGCCGACGAGACCGCCGGCGTCCAGCAGGCCGCCCGCCAGCTCTCGGCAGCCGAGGCGCAACTGGCGGACATCCGCGTCGGCAAGCGTCCGCAAGAGATCGACGTCACCCGCGCCCAACTGGTACAGGCCGAAGCCAACGCACGCAAGGCAGCGTTGCAGCTCACGCGGGACGAAGGGCAACTGCGCATCGGCGGCATCGCGCAGGCGCAACTGGATGAATCGCGCGCGCAGGCCGAAGCCACTGCGGCGCAGGTCCGTCAGTTGCGCAGCCAGTTGGCGGTGGATGCACTGCCCAGTCGCAGCGAACAGATCCGCGCGCAGTCCGCGCAGGTCGATGCGGCCCGCGCCGCGCTCGCGCAGGCGCAATGGCGGCTCGACCAGAAGACGGTCGCGGCGCCGGCTGCCGGCCTGGTCTACGACACGCTGTTCCGCCGTGGCGAATGGGTCGCCGCGGGCAACGCCGTGGTACGCATGCTGCCGCCAGAAAACGTGAAGGTGCGCTTCTTCGTGCCGCAGGGTGTGGTGGGCAGTATCGCGCCGGGCCGGGCGCTCACCATCCGCTGCGACGGATGCGAAGCGCCGGTCGATGCGCGCGTCACCTTCATCTCCAACGAGGCCGAATTCACACCACCCGTCATCTACAGCAACGAAAACCGCGCCAAGCTGGTGTTCATGATCGAAGCGCGCCCGACGCCCGCCGATGCGCCGCGCCTGCGTCCGGGTCAGCCCGTCGAGGTTGTCCTCAAGTGAGCGGACGCGACGATACCCTTGTCATCGACGTCAAGGGGCTGAACAAGCACTTCGGCGACAAGCACGTCGTCAACGACGTGTCGCTGCAGGTGCGGCGTGGCGAGATCTTCGGCTTTCTCGGTCCCAACGGCAGCGGCAAGACGACCTCCATCCGCATGATGTGCGGCCTGCTCACGCCCGATTCGGGCAGCGGCACCTGCCTGGGCTACGACATCGTGCGCGAGAGCGACCAGATCAAGCGGCACGTCGGCTACATGACGCAGAAGTTCTCGTACTGGGACGACCTGACGATCCGCGAGAACCTCGACTTCGTCGCGCGCGTGTACGGCATGGCGCGGCGGCGCGAAGCCGTCGACAAAGCGCTCGAAGGCTTGCGGCTGACCTCGCGCGCCAACCAGCTCACCGGTTCGCTGTCGGGGGGATGGAAGCAGCGGCTCGCGCTGGCGGCATGCATGCTGCATGAACCCCGACTGCTGCTGCTCGACGAACCCACCGCCGGCGTCGATCCCACAGCGCGGCGCGACTTCTGGGAAGAACTGCACCAGCTCGCCGCGCAGGGCATTTCGGTACTGGTCAGCACGCACTACATGGACGAAGCCGAGCGTTGCCACAAGCTGGCCTACATCGCCTACGGCAAGCTGCTCGCACAGGGTGTGGCCGCCAACATCATCGCCGGCCAGGGGCTGCATACCTTCACGCTGCACGGCGACCGTCTGGTCGAACTGTCTGCGCGCCTGCGCCAGACGCCGGGCGTGGACCAGACGGTCGCCTTCGGTTCCGCGCTGCACGTGAGCGGGCGCGACGCCGCCGCGCTCGAACGCGCCATCCGCGAAGTCGCCGGGCAGGACGCACGCATCGAGCCTGCCGAAACCTCGCTCGAAGACGTCTTCATCTACATGATGGCGCAGTCGCAGGACAACTTCGGAGGGCAGGCATGATGCGGCATTTCGATGGATTCTCCTTCGCGCGCTGGTGGAGCATCGTGCTCAAGGAATTCCTCCAGCTCCGGCGCGACCGCATCACGTTCGGCATGATCGTCGGCATCCCGATCATCCAGCTCACGCTCTTCGGTTTTGCCATCAACACCGACCCCAAGCATCTGCCCACCGCGATCATCGCCGCCGATCAAAGCGAGTTCACGCGCAGCGTGGTCGCAGCGATGAAGAACTCCGCCTACTTCGCCATCACCGAACAACTGGCGACCGAAGAGGAAGGCCGCGCCGCACTCGCGCAAGGGCGCGTGCAGTTCGTCCTCAACATACCGACCGATTTCACCCGGCGCCTGTTGCGCGGTGAGCGTCCCGCCATGCTCATCGAAGCCGACGCCACCGATCCGACCGCCACGGGCACCGCGCTGTCGGCCGTCAACCAGATCGTGCATAACGTGTCGCAGCGCGACGCCGTCGGCGCACTGGCACATCTGCAGGGCCGGCCCGATCCGTTCGAGATCCGCGTGCACCGCCTCTACAACCCGGAGAACAACTCGCAGTTCAACACCGTGCCGGGCCTGATGGGCGTCGTGCTGACGATGACGCTGGTGATGATGACGGGGCTGGCGATGACGCGCGAACGCGAGCGCGGCACCATGGAAAACCTGCTCGCCACGCCGGTGAAACCCATCGAAGTCATGAGCGGCAAGATCGTGCCCTACATCGCCATCGGGCTGCTGCAGGCAAGCATCATCCTGATCGCGGCGCACTTCGTCTTCGGCGTGCCGTTCATGGGCAGCATCGTGGCGGTGTACCTGGCCGCGCTGCTGTTCATTGCCGCCAACCTCACGGTCGGCATCACGCTGTCATCGCTGGCGCAGAACCAGTTGCAGGCGATGCAGATGACGGTCTTCTACTTCTTGCCCAGCCTGCTGCTGTCCGGCTTCATGTTTCCCTTCCGCGGCATGCCGGTGTGGGCGCAGTACATCGGCAACGTGCTGCCGCTGACGTATTTCAACCGGCTCATCCGCGGCATTCTGCTCAAGGGCAACGATTGGGCCGACCTGTGGCCCAACGTATGGCCGATCGCCGTGTTCGGCATCGTGATGATGGCGGTGGCGGTGCGTTTCTACCGGCGCACGCTTGATTGAGGACATGACCATGGCCCACCTGCATCGAACCCTGTGTGCGCTCGCCATTGGCGCCGCGCTCGCCGCGTGTGCCGTTGGCCCCGATTTCCGCGCACCGCAGACAGCGCCGACCGATCGCTACGCGGCCGACGCCGCGCCCGCTGCCTTTGCCGCGGCCGGCACGACGCAGACGGTGCGCGCGGACACCGCACCGCCTGCGCAATGGTGGCGCGCATTCGGCTCGCCCGAACTGGATCGGGCCGTCGACGTGGCGCTCGCCAACAGCCCCACGCTGGCGCAGGCCAATGCGCGACTGCGCCAGGCGCAGGAAGACTACGCCGCGCAGCAAGGCGGCACCGAATGGCCGTCCGCAGACCTGCAGGTCAAAGCCACGCGCCAGCAGGTCGACCCGGCCGCATTCGGCATCCCCAACGTTCCCAACCCGGGGCCGTTCAATGTCTACAACGCCTCGGTCAATGTCTCGTACACGCTCGACGTGTTCGGCGGCAACCGTCGCATGCTCGAAGGCTTGATGGCGCAGGTCGACTACCAGCGCTTCCAGCTCGACGCCGCGCGCCAGTCGCTGGCCGCCAACGTGGCGACGAGCTTCATCCGGCTGGCCGCGACGCGCGCGCAGATCGATGCCACCACGCGCATCCTGGCGGCGCAGTCGCAGCAGCTCTCGATCATGCAGCAGCGCGAATCGCTCGGCGCGGTGGCGACGGTGGACGTGCGCAATCAGGCAGCCCTTGTCGCACAGACACGCGCCTCACTCGCGCCGCTGGAACAGCAAAGCGCGCAACTGCGCCACCAGCTTGCCACCTACATGGGCACGTCGCCGGGAGAATCGGACCTGCAGGTGCCGGAGTTCGAATCCTTGTCGCTACCGCGAGAACTGCCGCTGTCCGTGCCGTCCGCGCTGGCTCGCCAACGGCCCGACATCCGCGCGGCCGAAGCACTGTGGCACCAGGCCAGCGCCGACGTGGGCGTGGCTACCGCCAACCTGTATCCACAGTTCACCATCACGGGGAGTTTCGGTTCGTCGCGCACCCGCGTGGAAGACGTGAGCAATGGCGTGAACGTCTGGAGCATCGCTGCGGGACTGATGCAACCGATCTTCCATGGCGGAGCGTTGCGCGCCGAAAAGCGCTCGGCCGAGGCTGCCTACGATGCGGCCGCCGCCGGATACCGGCAGACCGTATTGCAGGCGCTGCAACAGGTCGCCGACGTCCTGCAGGCGCTCCAGCACGACGCCGATGCCGTACAGGCCCGCAGCGATGCAGCGGCGCTGGCCGCCGACGTGTACCAGACCACGCAGGCGCGCTACACGCTCGGCGCGGTCAGCCATCTGACGCTGCTCGACGCCGAACGCACGCGAGCCCAGACCGAGCGCGACCGCATCGTGGCGGCGGCGGATCGCATGGCCGACACCGCCGCGCTGTTCCAGTCTTTGGGCGGGGGCTGGGACGCCGTCGCCCAGCGCTAGCGACCCCGCACGATGGCGCTGCCCCGCGCAGCTACCTACAATCCAGCCATGACACTTCACTGAGGGGGTTGCGGTCATGGCAGTCGAAACCGTTGCCGGCGGCAAGGTGGTGATCCACTTCGACGGCACGCGCTGCGTGCATTCGCGCAATTGTGTGCTGGGCAGGCCCGATGTGTTCGTACCCAACGTGGAAGGAGCGTGGATTCACCCGGAACGCGCCAGCGTCACCGAAATCGCCATCCTCGCCCACAGTTGCCCGTCGGGCGCGATCCAGTATGAATGCACCGACGGCAGCCCGGGCGAGGCAGCACCCGCCGTCAATCTCGTGCGCGTACGCGAAAACGGCCCGCTCGCCTTCCACGCACCACTGAATGTCGGCGGCAAGGAAGAAGGCTTTCGCCTGACGCTGTGCCGCTGCGGCGAGTCGCACAACAAACCCTTCTGCGACGGTAGCCACAATGCGGCGCACTTTGCCGCCACGGGCGAGCCGGCGGCGGTCGAATCGAACGCACTGGCGGCGCGCGGCGGCGCCCTGCGCGTCGATCCGGTGCCCAATGGGCCCTTGCACGTCACGGGCAATCTCGAAGTCGTCAGCGGCACGGGCAAAACGATCAATCGCGTCACCGAAGCCTGGCTGTGCCGCTGCGGACACTCCGCCAACAAACCGTACTGCGACGGCACCCACGCCAAAGTGGGCTTCCACACCGAGGACTGAGCAGGCATGGCCTACGATTTCGATCTGTTTGTCATCGGGGCGGGCTCCGGTGGGGTACGGGCGGCGCGCGTCGCAGCCGGGCACGGTGCGCGCGTGGCGATAGCCGAGCAGGCCGACTTTGGCGGCACCTGCGTCAATCGTGGCTGCGTGCCGAAGAAGCTGATGGTGCAGGCCAGCCGTCTCGGCGGCGATCTTGCGGAAGCCGATGCGTTCGGCTGGCACGTGCAGGGCGCGGCGTTCGACTGGGGTTCATTCATCCGCGCCAAGGATGTCGAGATCGCGCGGCTTTCCGGCAAGTATCTCGAAACGCTCAACGGCGCCGGTGTCACCGTGCACGCGCACCGCGCGGTGCTGGAAGACGCGCACACCGTGTCGCTGTCGGAGGGCGCAAAGCGCATTACCGCCGAACACATCCTCATCGCAACGGGCGGCCACCCGTCATACGAACCGCGCTTTGCCGGACGCGAACTGGCGATCAATTCGGACGATGTGTTTCATCTGCCGGATCTGCCGCGCCGGGTGCTGATCATCGGCAGCGGCTACATTGCCGTGGAGTTCGCCGGCATCTTCAAAGGCTTCGGCGCGCAGGCGACGCTGGCCTATCGCGGCCCGCACCTGCTGCGGGGCATGGATGAGGAACTCGCGCTGGCGCTCGAAGCCGCGTATCGCACGCGCCACATCGGCCTGTTGTCCGACACGCAGATCGAACGGCTCGAACGCCATGGCGACGCGCTGCGCGCCACGTTCTCCAACGGCGACACACACGACTGCGACGCGGTCATGCTGGCCACCGGGCGCATCCCCAACGTGGCCGGCCTCAACCTGGATCGCGTCGGCGTGGCGCAGGGCAAGGCCGGCGCCATCGTCACCGATCTGCACAACCGCACCAGCGTGCCGTCGATCTACGCCATCGGCGACGTGACCGGCCGGCTGGACGCCACGCCTGTGGCCATCCGCGAAGGACATTTTCTTGCCGATCGCCTGTTCGGCGGCGGCACGCACGGCGTGGACTATTCGCTGATCGCGCGTGCGGTGTTCTCGACGCCCGAAGCCGCCACCGTGGGCTTGTCGGAAGAAGCCGCGCGCGAACGCTACCCGCATCTGCGCGTATTCCGCGACCGGCTGCGTTCGATGCGCAACGCATTTGCCGGCCACACCGACACCATGCTCATCAAGGTGCTGGTCGATGGCGACACCGACCGCATTGTCGGCGCCCATCTGCTGGCGGATTGCGCGAGCGAGATCATCCAGACCTTCGCCATCGCCATCACAGCGGGCGCCACCCTGGCCGACCTGCAGCGCACGCTGCCCTTGCATCCGACCATCGCCGAGGAACTGATCACGCTGCGCGAGGCGCGCTGAGCTGACGCCTCAGGGCAGGCGCGCTTCGATCCACTCGATGATGTCGGCCATGACCTCTTCGCGGCCGACATCGTTGAGCAGATCGTGGAAGTGGCCCTCGTAGAGCTTGAGCGTCTTGTCCGGCGAGCCCGCGGTATCGAAGAAGAACTGGCTGCCGCCCGGCTTGGTGACCTTGTCGAGCGTGCCGTGCAGGATCAGCACCGGTAGCTTGATCGAAGGGAATTCGCGCTTGAGGCGCTCGTCGGCGAGCACCAGTTGCGCCACCGTCTGCGTGGGCTGTGCTTCGTGCGCGATGAGCGGGTCTTCGTCCATGAAGCGGACTACCGCCGGGTCGCGCGAGAAATCCTCGTTCTTCAGATAGAGCACGTGCGCATGGGGCGCCAGGTGGCTCAACCCCTTGAGCGCGGCCAGCGCGAAGTCGGGCGCGTAGACCTGGAAGGCGAAACTCTCGCAGATCAGGCCCGCCAGCCCGGCTTGGTAGTCGAGCGCGTAGACCGACGACACCACGCCCCCCGCACTGTGCCCGAGCAGATACACGGGCAGGCCGGCATCGCGCGCCTTGGCCATCTGGATGACGACATGCACGTCGTCGGTGTAGTCGTGAAAATCTTCGAGGTAGAAGCGGTCGCCGTCGGATTTGCCCCGGCCGCGCAGATCGAGTGCATAGACCACGAAACCGCGCGCCGCCAGTTGGGCGGCCGTCCAGAAGTAGTAGCCGCTGTGCGATTTGACGCCGTGGCAGATGACGACAGCGGCACGCGGCGCGTCTGCCGGCCGCCACGAGCGCACGAACAGGCTCAGTCCTTTTGTCGTTGCGACGCGTTCTTCCTGCATGGCTTCTCCCTCGCAGTCGTCGCCGGCCGCGCCGGCATACTCAGGAACGATAGACAACGCCGCACCCGCCGCCCAATGCATCGGAGACCTGGGCCGCCTGCCTGCCCGAACGTCGGGGAGCTCAGAACGAATATCGCGCGCCCAGCATGCCGCCGTAGCCTCGGTAGCTGCTGCCGCCCTGCTGCACGCTGGCCTCGCCCCACAGTTGCAGTCGCGGCGCGACGTAACCGGCGATGCCGAGCTTCAGGTCGCCGATCTGGCGCGTGTTGTCCATGGCGATGGACGTACCGTTGAACGAAGCGCTGGACCGCGCGTCGTCATAGAACCAATTCAGCTCGACATACGGTTGCAGGACCGGGCCATTTGCGAGCGTGACATCGCCAAAGACACGCACCCCGAAGCGGCTGAGCCATCCGCCGATGTCGTCGGCATTCACCTGGAGACCCGTGTTGTATTCGGTGTGCGAGCCGTTGCGGTAGTTGCTCCACATCACCTGCGCCTGCGGCACGACGTACCAGTTCCTGCTGAGCTGTGGCGCCCAGATGTAGCCGGCTTCGAGCGATGCGTTGAGCGTGTTCGAGTGATACGTCTGTTCCGACAGGTGATCGCCATCGACCTTGTTGCGCTGCCAGCCGTACATGGCCCATGCGTCGAGATAGGTGCCACTGCGACGATTGGCGTTGGCAAACCACGTGGCATATGCGCCCGCGCCAAAACCATCCACCGTGCCGTTGGAGTGCCGACGATTGCCCAAGGCGCTGGTGCTCGATGCGGCGTTGCCGTAGCCACCCATGAGACCAAGGCGCAGTTCGTCCCCGCCTTTGAGTGGCGTGCGCCACACGTCGGCCCCGAAGTGGATCAGCGCGGTGTCGGTGTCGTTGTCCATGCGCCCATCGAAGGCGCGGCTCGCGCGATGCCCGCCGCCGATGCGCGCCCATCCGATGCGGCTGCCATCCGTACCCACAGCGTTCGCCGTACGGTCGAACAGGCCGTGGCGGAACATCGTTGCGGCAGCATAGATGTTGGCGAGGTAGGCGCCGATCTCGGGCCGATAGTTGGGTTGGGGAGGCGGAGCGGGCGGTGTCGGAGGGCTGGGCGGCTCGGGCGGGTCCGGCGGCGTCGGCGGCGGAGGTTCCGGCGGCGTCTGCGTCGAATACAGATACCACTGCTGGTCGGCGGCGTTCCGATACAGGCTGTAGTCGTACAGCCCGGCCACCGCCGCGCCGTCCAGGTGGAAGGCGTCGGCGGCGGAGGTGGCCCCATGCTCGAGCGCCACGATGCGGATGCCATTGCTCGTCTGCGCACCCGTGCCGCCTGCGTTGGTGACGACGATGGCCGTGTCGCCGGTGGCGTGGCCGGTATCGATGATCAATTGATCGGTAGGTGAGTCGTCGCCCCCCAATGCGCTCTGGATCTGCAGCGTGCCCTGCCCGGCGTAGTTGCCTACCACGCGCAGACGATTGCCCGGTTGCGCGCCGCGCAGGTCGACGCTGCCGTTGTTGACGAGAGCCCCGATGATCGTGAACTGTCCGCCCCCTTGCCCGGCGAGGCCCGGCGCCGCATCGGCGCTCATGATCGTGCCGGTGTTGAGTACGGCCGCCTCGATCTGCCCGTAGCCACCGAGCACCCCGGCGTTGGACACGCCGCCCGGGCTGATCACTGTGGCGCCCGGAGCGATCAGTAGGCTGCCGCCGTCATCGATGGTCGTGCCGCCCGCCGTCGTCAGTCGTTGCGTGATCGTCAGCCGGCCGCTGCTCACGCGCAGTGCGTCGCTCCCGGTGCTGGCAAGTGCCAGCTCGTTCGACAGCACCCAGTCGTGACCTTTCATTTCGAGCGCGCTGAATCCGGTGAACGTATTGTCGGCGCTGCCGTCATCGGTCAACGCGATGCGGTTGTCGCCATCGCTCGTCACCGCACCATGGATGACCGAGCCCGGGCCGGAAACCGTCTCGCCGGTCTTCGCGACCACCATCTGCTGGCCCAGCACCAACAGGTTGTTGTTGCCGACGAATGACAGCGCCGTCGCATCGCTGGAGAGCTGATTGAGGTTGTAGACGATGTTGTCGTCGCCCGTCATCTTGATGGCGACGCCCGAACCGGCCGCCTGAATGAGACCGGCATTGATGTAGGTATGGCCGCTGACCTGGCTGGAGATCGTCGTGCCCTGCGGATTGATGATCCTTCCGTAATTGAGCAGTTGGCTGTCTCTGGTGTTGCTGGCCAGATCCATGGATGCGTCCGAGGTCGAACCGCCCTGGATCAACCCGGCGGGACCGTTGTAGATCGAATCCTCGCCGTCGCCATACATCCAGATGACTTTCGACCGCGCGGTAATGGTGCCGTCATTGACGATGGCGACGTCCACGTTGCCGTTGGAAACGATGCCGTAGTTGCCGCTGATGGTGGCGCCGGCATAGTTGTGGATGATGGCGCCCTCGCCGCTATAGATGCCCGATTGCGACGAGGCGGTGATCGAACCATAGTTGAATACGCCGATCGATCCGTGGTCGGTGTGCAAGCCGTCGGAACCACCGCTGATCGTGCCGCCCACGTAGTTGTAGACAACGCCGCCGTTGGTGAACTGGACACCGGCCGGTCCGTTTGAACTGGTGGTGCTGGTGGCGATGTTGCCGTAATTGAATACGCTGGCACCGTTGAGCTGCGCACTGCCCAGCTTCACGCCACTGGCATTGCTGCCGCTGGCCTCGACCGAACCGTCGTTGGTGAGCTGCCAGTCCTGAGAGTTGTCACCCTGGATGGCGGTGCCGGTATTGGTGATCAACCCGTCCGCCGGCAGCGTGAAGTGCGACTGCCCCGGATAGGCACTGTTCAGTTGAACGGTGCTGCCGCTGCTGCTTGGCAGCACGACCTGGGCTTGGGCGGGTGCGGACAAAGCCGCCACGCACCCCAGGCCGACAAGCGCGGGACTGCACTGCCGCCAGCCCGGCGGACTGGTCCGATTTGAGCGCATGGGTGCCATCCATAGAGCGCGGTTTAGTGTCTCCTCCACGCTTAGTGATAGCACAGCGCTCGTTTTGCAGCGCTACGGCATTGCCCGATTGTCATGCCGCTCCGCGCATGGCATCTGCATGGTGGCGACCATCGGGTGTGCGAGTCGCTCACGCGCGGCCGAACCGCTTCATCAAGCGCACCGACAACGCCGCGCCGGCAGACACCGTGGCGAGCACGACGATGCCGCGCCAGCCCCAACTTGCGAACACCAGGCTACCCAGTGCGGCCCCGCTCGCCATGCCGACGAACATGCCGGTGAAGAGCAGCGCATTGAGCCGGCTGCGGGCGGCAGGTTCGATGCCGTAGACCAGTGTCTGGTGCGCGACGAGCGCGGCCTGCACGCCGAAGTCGAAGCCGATGGCGCACGCCACGATCAAGCACAATTGCGCCGGACCAGACAGAAATACCCCCAGCCCCATCAGCGCGAAGGACAGCATCGCCACGCCCGTGCCGATGCGCGTCACGAGTTCAGGGCCGCGCCGGTCGGCAAGACGCCCCGCCAGGGGGGCTGCCAACGCACCGGCCGCACCCGCCAGACCGAACGCACCCGCCGCTGCGCTGCCGAGTTGGAAGCTGTCGTGCAGCATCACCGCCAGCGTCGACCAGAAGGCGCTGAAGCCCACTGACAGCAGCCCTTGTGCCCACGCCGCGCGGCGCAGTTCGGCGTGCCTGCGCCACAGGTCGACCAACGATCCCATCAGCGCGCCGTAATGCAGGTGCGTGGTCGGCTTGAAGCGGGGCAGGCCACGCCATGCCGTTACAGCAATCAACGCAATCAGGACCGCCGCCGCGGCATACACGGTGCGCCAGCCCCACATCTGCCCGACCGCGCCGCTGACCACACGCGAGAGCAGGATGCCAAGCAGCAGCCCGGTCATCACCGTGCCGACGACGCGACCGCGATGGACTTCCGGCGCCAGCGTGGCGGCGGCAGGCACGATGTCCTGCGCCATGGTCGCCGCCAGCCCGATCACCAGGCTCACCGCCAACAGCGTCCCGATGCCAGGCGCCACGGCCGCGCCGAGTAGCGCCAAGCACAACAGGATCGCCTTGAGCAGAATGATGCTGCGGCGGTCATAACGATCGCCCAAGGGCGCGAGGAACAGGATGCCGAGCGCGTAGCCCAGTTGAGTCAGTGTCGGCACGAACCCGGCAGCGCGCGCGCTGGCGTGGATGTCCGCACCCAGCCCGCCGAGCAGCGGCTGGCTGTAATAGATCGACGCCACGGACAGCCCGGCGCCGGTCGCCAGTAGCAGCACCAGCGATGCGGGCAGATCGCTGGCTTGCGCCACGCCGCCAGCGCGGATCGCGTGAGAAGCACTCATGTCATTCACCTGTGTATGGGAGGAGGGGTGGGGCGCATTCTCGGCGCGTATGAACGCTGCTGGCAGTAGCGTCATTCGAAGAACGGTTATACGCTTGACGCATGAGTGCACCCACAACGACTTCCGATCGGCTTGAACTCCTCCAGACCTTCATCCGCATCGTCGAGTCAGGCAGCCTGTCGGCCGCCGCGCGCCTGCTCGGCACGACACAACCGACCGTCAGTCGGCGTCTGATGCTGCTGGAGCAGACCCTCGGATTGCGCCTGCTGCAGCGTTCGACTCACGCGATGAAGCTCACCGAGGCAGGCGAACGCTGTTACGAACATGCGCGCAATCTGCTGGAGACGTGGCAGGCGATCGAGGCCGACCTGCGCGACGACAAGGACGCCCCGCGCGGCACGCTGCGCGTGGTGGTGCCGCACGCCTTCGGACAGGAACAGCTCATCGCGCCCTTGTCCGAGTACCTGCGCGAACACCCCGAGGTATCCGTCGAGTGGCTGCTGCACGACCGGCAGCCCGACTTCATCGCCGACGGCATCGATTGCGCCATCCGGGTCGGCACGGTGAACGACCCGAGCCTGGTCGCGATCCGGCTGGCCGAGGTGCCACGCATCGTCGTCGCCCGCCCCGGCCTGTGGGGACCGAACGACCCACCCACACGCGCCAGCGAACTCGAACACCTCCCGTGGCTGGCCCTGCGCACGTATTACCGCGACGAAGTGCAACTGACGCATGCGCCCTCGGGCGAGGAGGCGCGCTTTGCCATCCGGCCGCGCATGAGTACCGACAGCCTCTACGCGCTGCGCAACGCCGCCATCGGCGGGCTGGGCGTGGGCATCGTGTCGGCCTGGGTCGTGCGCGACGACCTGCGCCGTGGCGACCTCGTCCACATCGCGCCCGAGTGGTCCGCCTTGCCGCTGCCGGTCTACCTCGTCTATCCGCAGGCCCGTTTCTACCCGGCCCGCCTGCGCGCCTTCGCCGACATCATCCGCGCCCATATGCCGACGCTGTCGGGCGTGCGTGCGCCGAGTCGGGCGAGCGACGTTCGCCGCTGATACCGGCTGGCCCAATCGATGCCACCGCCATGTGGCGTGTCGGACTCCATGCCATGCAGGGGCAGATTGACGGATAGGCCGCGTCTTACCCAATAGCCGGATCGAGACTATTCGAACGGAATAATCCCGAACACACTCCTGCGAAACATGTGCACCCATTGCGGGTGCCAATCTCCAAGAATCGCACAGATTCTGATCAGAAATTGAGCAGGGTCACGCTTATTTATAACACCTGCGACATTCCCTACCACCCGCTAAAGATTTTCCCGAAAGACGCTGATGTTTCGCGTCTCCATACTGTGCCGCACGTGCCTCGCGGTGGGGCTCCCACGTGACAGTGCACTGCCGAAGTATTTTCAGTGTCTGTCGCAGGCTTTGTCTGTATGCGCCGGATTCGGCCGGGTCAACATCGTACTGATTCGATGTTTAACGCTAACCCGCAGACGAAAAATCATCACCCGCGCGGCGATCTCCATTCAGTTCAGGAAAGTGTCTTATGTCACGCTGCAAGACGAAGATTTCCACTCTATCCATCAACGTATCCCTCGCACTCGGCGCGACGCTGCTGGCGGCGCCGGTATTCGCCCAGGCCATCTATGGCAATGGCAACTACGGTGACAATCTCAACGTTACCGGCGCCAGCAAGGGTGGCTACCAGGGCGCGGTCCTCTACAAGAACGCCAACAACGGCGTTCCGGGCGACCTGAGCACCGGCATCGTCGTCGGCGACAATTTTGTCGGCACGGCGGTCTTCGGCCTCTTCACAGGCAACGACGTTGTCATGACGAAGGCCGGGGCCAACGTGAACGCCTCGATCGTCATCGGCAACAATGCCCAGCTCATTGCCAAGGGCATTTCCAGCGACGGCATCAATGTCGGCTATGGCTCGGGTTCGATGACGGTGGTCGTCGGTGACGACGCGACGATCACCTCGCAATACGGCATGGGCGTGCGCGCCAATCTCGGCGACCGCGACAGCATCGTCAACCGCATTGAGATCGGCAAGGGCGCTACGATCACCACCAATACGACCGGCAGCAACACGACCAGCGGTGAAGGTTATGCCGTGTACGCCGGTAACCGTAACGGACCCGGCGACGGCACGTCGGAGGACACCATTCAGCTTGGTCAGGCGATCGTAGAGATCGGCGAAGACAGCACGATCACCACCAACGGTTCGGCCGCGCACGCCGTGTTCGTCAACAAGGGCGGGCGCGTGGTGCTCGGCGACAACGTCACGGTGAATACCAACAGCACCTCTTCGACGACAGCGGCCGACGGGCTGCACGCCGAGAAGGGCACCACGGTCAATCTCGAAGCCGGCAAGATCGAGTTGCTCGGCGGTGCGACCATCACCGTCAAGGGCGCCAAGTCGAACGCCATCTCGGCGACCGGCGAAGGCACGGTCGTGCACTCGTACGACGCCGGCACGGACACGGCCACCGCCGGCACATTCAACATCACCGGCAACATCACGGCGGATCAGCAGGGCAAGGTCGCGCTCAACATGATCCAGACCGGCTCGGCCGATGACGCGACCCTGCGCAGCAGCAGCGTCACGGGCAACGCCACTGCGACGAACGCCGCAACCATCGACATGACGATGGCGACGGCAGGCCAGTACACGGGCAATCTCAACGCCTCGTCGGCGGGAGCGATTTCACTGGCATTGTCCGAAGCCAGCGCGCTGACCGGCAACACCACGGCCTCTGGCGGTGGCGTCACCCTGCAACTGGATTCCGGCAGCCAGCTCGATGGCGACGTCACGGCCTCGAACCAGGGCACGGTCGACGTGAGCCTCGACGCCAGCTCGGCCGAAGGTAACGTCAGCGCGCAGACCGAAGGCGCGGTGACCTTCGCATTGAGCGCCGCCAGCCAGTTCACGGGCAACACCAGCGCCACCGGCCTGGGCACCGTCGACGCCACGCTCGACAACGCCAGCACGTACATCGGCGACGCCAGCGCCAGCGACCAGGGCGCGCTGAACCTGACGCTGGACAACGGCAGCACCATGACCGGCAACGTCAGCGCTGCGACGACGGGCACGGCCACGGTGGCCCTGGCCAACGGCAGCGTGCTCACCGGTGTCGTCAATTCGAGCGAGTACGACGCCACCGGCGCCAGGGACGACGCCAACGCCGGCACCGTCAACATGAACATGGCGACGAACAGCGTGTGGAACATGACCGACAGCTCGGTCGTCTCCAACCTGCGCCTGTCCAACGCACGCATCAACTTCGCCACGCCGGCCGACACCAGCGATGCAGCGGCCTTCGTACCGACCACGCTGACCGTTGCCGGCGATTACGAAGGCGACGGCGGCGTGATGGCCATGAACACCGTGCTGGGCGACGACACGTCGAAGACCGACAAGCTGGTGGTCAAGGGCTCCACGTCCGGCACCACCAACGTGGTCATCAACAACATCGGCGGCGCCGGCGCGCAGACCGTCGAAGGCATCGAGATCGTCAACGTCGAGGGCGATTCGAACGGCGTCTTCCAGAAGCTGGATGGCACGCGCATCGTTGCGGGCAGCTACGACTACTCGATCGTCAACAAGAACAAGAACTGGTATTTGACGAGCCTGCTGAACGATCCGGGCGTAACGCCGGATCCCGATCCGGATCCCGATCCGGAACCGGACCCCGATCCTGATCCGGGTATCACGCCCGACCCGGACCCCGATCCCGGCGTCACGCCCGACCCGGAACCGGACCCGATACATGTCAACCGTCCGGAATCCGCCAGCTACATCGCCAACCTGGCCGCCGCCAACACGATGTTCATGACGCGTCTGCACGATCGCCTGGGCGAGACGCAATACACCGACGTGCTGACCGGCGAGAAGAAAGTCACCAGCATGTGGGCCCGTGCAGAGGGCGGCGAGGGCAACTTCGGCGACGCCTCGGGCCAGCTCGACACCAAGAGTCATCGCTACGTGCTGCAGGTCGGTGGCGACCTGGCGCAGTGGAGCAGCGACGGGCTGGACCGCTGGCACCTCGGCGTGATGGGCGGCTACGGCAGCGCCCGCAGCAAGAGCCAGTCGTCGATCACCGGCTACAGCTCGCGCGGCGAAGTCGACGGCTACAGCATCGGCCTGTACGGCACGTGGTACGCCAACAAGGTCGACAAGACCGGTCTGTACGTGGACACCTGGGCGCAGTACAGCTGGTTCGACAACAAGGTCAGCGGTCAGGCGCTCGAATCAGAGACGTATAAGTCGGACGGTCTGACGGCCTCCATCGAAACCGGCTACACCTTCCGCCTTGGGCAGAGCAATGACACGACATGGTGGCTGAGCCCGAAGGCGCAGGTGGTGTGGATGGGCGTGAGCGCCGACGAGCACACCGAGTACAACGGCACCCGCGTGCGCGGCGATGGCGACGGCAACCTGATGACGCGCCTGGGCGTGCGCGCGCACGCCACGGCCACGGACCGCAGGTTCCAGCCGTTCGTGGAAGTGAACTGGATCCACAACACCAAGGACTTCGCCGTCTTCATGAACGACGACAAGAACGCCATGCGTGGCGCGCGCAACGTCGGTGAAATCAAGGTCGGTGTGGAAGCCCAGGCGACGCAACGCCTCAACCTGTGGGGCAACGTCAGCTACCAGGGCGGTGACAACGGCTACGATTCCACCCAGGCCATGGTCGGCGTCAAGTACCTCTTCTAGCGTTTCAACGACGGCGATCTCCCGTCACTCCCAAGCCGTACCGGTGCCTGTCATCGGTACGGCTTTTTTTCGACCGGCGGGTCGGCTCTGGCCGGAAACAGGGCGCAGCACGGAAAGGACCTGGATGGCCGGCATGGCCAGCGTCGATGTTGCTCAGGCTTCTTCGAAAGCCACGTCCTGCGCGCCTTCCCACAGGCATTTCATGCCCAGTGCGCGCAGATTCTCCTTGCCTTCCACAATGGTCAGGAAGTGATTGCCAGCGAGCTGCCCCAGCTTGCTGGAGAACGAACACGCACCGTAGGCCAGGATGATTTCGGTCTCGCTGTAGCCGCCCGGGTAGAACAACACGTCGCCCACGGACGGGTGGCTGGTGTGGTTCTCGTAAGCAACGCCGAGCTGAAAATCGCCCATCGGAATCCAGCAGCCTTCGCCGCTCCAGCGGACGTGGATGAGCTTCTGGCGATACGGCAGCAGCTTGAGGAAGGCGGCGACGGTCTGCGGTGCGTCAGGGTGCGTTTCGGCGATGAAATCAAAACCACCGGCGCGGATACGGAGTCGGGTCATGGTGCGTATGTTGTTGTCGTGAATGAATCAGGCAGCGGGCTTCGTGGGGAACCACTTTTCAACCGTCGGCATCTCCCAGGTTTCCATGCGGTCGATCAGGCGGCCGGGGTCGGCGTCGATGTGGATCATGTCGACGTGTTCCATGCGCATGAATTCTTCGCGCGCCATGTTTTCCAGCATTGCCCGCATCGGATCGTAGAAGCCATTGATGTTGAGCACGCCACTGGGCTTCACGTGGTCGCCCAGTTGCGTCAGCGTGGCGACTTCGAAGAGTTCTTCCAGCGTACCCAGGCCACCGGGCAGCGCGATGAATCCATCGGCCAGCTCGGCCATGCGCGCCTTGCGGCTGCGCATGTCGGGCGTGATCTCGTGCTGCGTGAGTCCGCCGTGCAGGTGCCCCCGCTCGAACAGACGACGGCTGATGACGCCGTGCACCTTGCCGCCAGCGGCGAGTGCGGCGTCGGCCACCACGCCCATCAGGCCCTTGTGGGTGCCCCCGTAGATCAACGTGATACCCAGTCCGGCCAGCGTGGCGCCCAAGGCGCGGGCGCCCTCGGCGTAGATGGGCGAAATACCGAAGTTGGAGCCGCAGTAGACGGCGACGCTGCGCAGTTTCATAACGGGTGTTTCCTTTCTCTCAGACCGTGGCGATGTCGTTGCCGCGTTGCGCCCAGCCGGTCATGCGGCGTTCGAGCAGCGCGGAAAGGGCATAGAGTGCCACGCCCATCGCGGCGAGGATGAACAGACCGGCAAAGACGAGCGGCACATCGAAGTTGCCGCTGGCGATCATCATCATGTTGCCGATGCCTTTGTTCGCGGCCACCGTCTCGGACAGCACCGTCCCAACGAAAGCCAGCGTGAGCGCGATCTTGAGCGAAGCGAACAGATACGGCAGCGTGCGTGGCAGGCCCACGTTCCACAGGATGTCGAGCTTGCGCGCACCCAGTACCTTGAGTACGTCCTGCAATTCGGGTTCGGTATGCGCAAGGCCTGTGGCCACGTTCACCACCACCGGGAACATGCAGATCACCATCGACGTGAGCACGGCCGGCACCGTGCCGGCGCCGAACCACACGACAAAGATCGGCACCACCGCCACCTTGGGGATCGACGAGAAGCCCACCAGAATCGGGTATGCCACGTCGTAGGCCAGGCGGCTCACGCCGATCAGTGCGCCGATGAGCACGCCGGCCAGCGTGCCCAGCGCAAAACCCAGCAGCGTGGTGTAGAGCGTCTGCATGGCGTGCGGCCACAGCAGCGGCAGCTTTTGCACCAGCACGACGAAGATCTCGCTCGGACGCGGCAGCACGATGTTGGAGATGCCAAAGCCGACACACACCGCCTCCCACACGACGAAGAGCATCACAATGGCCACGCCCGACAGCAGGCGCTGGCGCAGACGGGGCGAAAGAGAAGTAAGCGCGGTCATCATGCGGCCTCTTGTTCAGCGGGTTCGAGAGTCGGCGTGGCAGGTGCGGCGGCAACGGCGGGCGATACCGGCGCGCGTGCTTCGGCGATACGCATGCGCAAGGCCTGCACGAGTTCGGAGAACGCCGGCGCGTAACTCATCTCGACGTTGCGCGGGCGGGGGAAGTCCACCACGCGATCCTCGAGGATGCGACCGGGGCGCGCGCTCATCACGCAGATGCGATTGGCCAGGTAGGCCGCTTCGCGCAGATCGTGCGTCACCAGCAGCACGGTCGGGCGCTTGTCCATCCACAACTGCTGCAAGGTCGCCCACAGTTCTTCGCGCGTGAATTGATCGAGCGCGCCAAACGGTTCGTCCAGCAGCAGCAGTTGCGGTTCGTGGATCAGCGCACGGCACAGCGAGGCCCGCTGCAACATGCCGCCCGAGAGTTGCCACGGGCGCTTGTTGCCAAAACCCTTGAGCCCCACCGCAGCCAGCAGCGCTTCTGCGCGTTCGGCGAATTCGCCTTTCTTCTTCGCGCGGTATTCGTGCCGGAAGGGCTCGACGATCTTCAGCGGCATCATCACGTTGTCGCGGATCGTCAGCCACGGCAGCATGGTCGGATTCTGAAAAGCCAGCCCGATGCGTGCGCGACGCGGGTCGCCCACCTCGCGGCCGTTCACGATGACGCCGCCCGAACTCGGCGCCAGCAGGCCGCCGATCAATTTCAGAATCGTGGACTTGCCGCAGCCGCTGGGGCCCACCAGTGCAACGAAGTCGCCTTCGTCGATGACGAGATCCGTGCGCGCCAATGCCAATGTGGCCTCGGGATTGTCGCTGCTGCCGTAGCGCAGCGTGACGTCCGAGAGTTCGATGAGGGAGCGGGTCATGGCTGGGTGCCTCCGGGCTGGTGGGTGCGACTCATCGCGCATCGGCGGGCGTTACCGCATCGACCTGCGGCAGCGCGTTCTGCGGAGCCCCGGCGGGCGCCTTGAGGATGTTCTTCATGGCCGCGTCGACGTTGCGCGGTTGCGGCCTAGGCATCTTCTGGATGCCCTTGACCGACTTGCCCCAGCCGCGCGCATCGGCAACCAATTGGCCGTCGCGCATGACGAACCGGCCGCGCACCAGCGTGTGCAGCGGGTAACCCTGCACCGACCGGCCATTCCACGGCGACAGCTTGCTGATGGTTTGCAGCTTGCCGTGCGACAGCACACCACGGCGGTCCATGTCGACGATGGCGATGTCGGCATGCGCACCCGTGGCGATCACACCCTTGGTGCCATACAGACCCCACGCCTTGGCGGGCGCCACCGCGCTCCAGCCGACGTAGTCCCTGAGCGAGGCGCGGCCCTTGTTCACTTCCGACAGCATCAGCGCCATCTGCGTCTCGACGCCGGGGAAGCCGCAGTCGCATTCCCAGATGTTCTCGCGCACCTTTTCTTCGATGGCGTGCGGCGCGTGGTCGGTGGCGATCATGTCGACCGTGCCGTCCATGAGCGCATCCCACAGCGGCTGGTTGTGACGCGCATCGCGGATGGGCGGATTCAGGCGCAGCACACCGCCCAGGCGCAGCACGTCGCTGGTGTTGAGCAGCAGGTATTGCGGGCAGGTCTCGACGGTGATGTCGACGCCGCGCGCCTTGGCCTCGCGCACCAGCCACAGCGCATCGGCCGAGCTTTTGTGGGCGATGTGCACGCGCGCACCGGTCCACTCCGAAAAATGAATGATGCGGCTCACCGCTTCGATCTCGCAGACCTCCGGCCGGGCAGCCAGATGTGCCTGTGCATCGATGCGGCCGGCCGCGCTCATGCGCTGCTGGCGGCGCGCCATGATCGAAGAGTTTTCGGCATGCACCACGGTGCGGATGCCAAGCGGCGCGAGAATTTCGAACGCCTCCAGCAACGCGCCGTCGGTCGGCGCGGGCAGGTTGCCGAAGGTGTTGCCGACGAAAGCCTTGAAGCTCGTCGCGCCGTTGTCGAGCAGGTCTTCCAGGCGCTCCACGGTGTCGTCGCCGAGCAATGCGTGAATACCGAAGTCGACATACGACGCCTCGGCCGCGCGCAGCTTCATCTGCAGCGCTTCGACCGTGCCGGTCGCGGGCTTGGTGTTGGGCATGTCGAACACCGTCGTCACGCCACCGCACGCCGCCGCTGCCGAACCGGTGGCCCAGGTTTCCTTGTGCGGATAGCCCGGATCGCGAAAGTGCACGTGGCTATCGATGGCGCCCGGCAACAGGTATTTGCCATCGGCGCGGAATTCTTCGCGGCCGGCGGGCATGAGGTCGTCGTGGCCGACGGCAACGATCTTGCCGCCGTCGATGGCGACCGAAGCTTCGATGATGGCGTCTGGCGATACGACCCTGCCGCCGCGAATGACGAGATCAACTGTAGGCATGTGGATTCTCTATATCTACTGTCATGCCCCGCACACGGCGGGGGTACGAGGGGTGGGGGTGGTGCGCATGCTCACAGCATGGCCCAGCCGCCATCGACGGGCAGGTCGACACCGGTGATCTGGCGCGAAACGTCGCTGGCGAGGAACAGGCAGGCGTTAGCGACGTCCTGGTCGGTCGAAACGCGACGCAGTGCGTAGTCCTGCGCGTGGCGTTCCATGGCTTCTTCAACGCTGATGCCGAGTTTCTGCGCCATGTTCGCGCACACTTTTTCGCGGAAGCGCGGGCCGTCGACCATGCCGGGCGCCACGCAGTTGACGTTGATGCCGTGGGGGCCGGCTTCGAGCGCAAAGCTCTTGGTGATGCCGCGCAGGCCCCATTTGCTGGCCGAGTACGCCATGCGCCCCGCCCGCCCACGCATGCCGAACGTGCCGCCGACATTCACCACCTTGCCGCTGCGCCGCTCGATCATTCCCGGCAACACGGCCTGCATGGTGTTGAAGCAACCGGTCATATTGAGCTGCACGATCTGCTCGAACTCGTCCTGCGTGGTTTCCCAGCCAGTCTTGCCGATGGGGCCGGACCCGCCGGCCACGTTGACCAGCACGTCGACACGACCGAAGTGTTCGAGCGCGTGACGCGTCATCGTGGCGACCTGCTCACCGCGCGTGATGTCGCAGGCCAGCACGATCGCATCGACACCCAGCGCGCGGGCCTCGGTCGCCACCGGTTCGATGGCGGCCAGGTCACGCCCGACCAGCACCAGCCTTGCACCCTCGCGGGCGAATGCCAGACTCACCGCGCTGCCCATGCCCTTGGCCGGGCCGGTGATGAGAACAACCTTGTCTTTGAGTCCGAGATCCATCTTGTCGTCTCCGTAGTGCTCAGAAAGCAGTCGCGCGTTCTGCTCGGGGTGGCAGGAAGCTGCGATTGAAGACTTCCACCGGCGCGGGCGGACGGCTCAGGTTGCCGAGTTCGACGACGGCGGCAATGTTGCGCTTGAGGCGTTCTTCATCCACGTCGCCGAAACCGATCTTGGCGATCTCCGGGTGGCTCATCTGCGTCTTGAAGGTGGCGATGAGCTTTTCCTTTTCGATGTCGCGCTTGAGCAGCGGCTCGCGCTTCATCACTGAATCCATGCCGGCGTCGGGGTTGGCGACGACTTCGGTGATGGCGCGGTTGAGCGCGCGCAGAAAGCCCTGCACCGCCTTCGGGTTCTCTTTGATGAACGACTGCGAGAAGAACACCGCGTTGGAATACGAGTCGATGCCGTAGTCCGCGTAGTTGATGAAGCGAAGGTCCTTGTCCGGATTCATGCCGATCGCCTTGGCGGCGAATTCCACCGTCAGCGCGTAGCCGAATGCGCCGTCGACCTGGTCGCGCATCAGCATCGGCTCGCGCAGGTTGGCCGCCATGTTGGTAATGCTCACCTTCGAGGCGTCCACCTTCGCGGCCTTGGCAACCAGCGGGAAGAGCTTGAGCGCAGCGTCGTTGGCGGGGCCGCCGATGTTCTTGCCTTCAAGGTCCTTGAGCGTCTTGATCGGGCTGCCGGACTTCACCGCCACGACGAAGGGCGTGACGTTGTAGATCATGTACACGCCGACAGGCGCAACGGCTGGCTGCTTGGCGGCCAGGTCGATCAGCGCGTTGATGTCGCCAAACCCGGCGTTGTAAGCGCCGCTGGCTACTTTGGGAATGGACGCGGCGGAGCCTTCGCCCTGGTCGATCTGCACATCGAGCCCTTCTGCCTTGAAGTAGCCCTTGTCCTGCGCGTAGAAGAACCACGCCTGGGCGCCCTCGTACTTCCAGTTGAGCACCATCTTGATCTTGGTCTGCGCGCTGGCCACGCCGGGCAGCAGCGACACGGAAGCAACGAGCGCGAACAACAGCGCCGAACAGGAGCGGGCAATCTTCATGATGCGTCCTTCATGGTTGGGTCGATCGGGGGAGGGAGTGCGTCCAGCGCGGCAGCCAGCGCCGTGCTGTCGGTGATGAATCCGTGCAGCAGGCGCACGAGGAAATGAATGGCGTCAGTCACGTGCGCGGGCGACGGCGTATCGCACGCATCGCGCACCAGCAGACAGTCGTAGCCGAGGAAGGCCGCGTCCTGCAGCGTTGAGTACACGCAGCGGTCGGTGTTGATGCCGGCGAACAGCAAGGTGGTGATGCCCTGCGCGCGCAGCACGCCGTCCAGGTCGCTGTCGAAGAAACCGGACAGGCGATGCTTGTGCACCAGCAGGTCTTGCGGCGCGGCGTCGAGCCCGTCGACCAGCGCGGCGCCCCAACTGCCCTGCACCAACGAAGGGCCATGGTCCTCGGGCGACACCTCGCCGTACCCGACCACCGCCGGGTCCCCACCGGTCGCCTTGTAATGAATCGTCGGCGGCAGATTGGCGCGGTCGGCGCGGATGCCCCAGTTGAGCCACAGCACGCGGCCGCCTGCCGCGCGCCACGCAGGCACCAGCCGCGACAGCGTGGGGATCGGACGACGGCACGCGGTGATGTCGATGCCGCGTTGTCCGAACCAGCCTTGTGGATGGCAGAAATCGTTTTGCATATCGACCACGACGATGGCGCTGCGGCCAAGGTCGATCTCCATGGCCCGGTCCTCGGCGGCAAAGCGCAGGCGGCGCGGCGGCGTGGCTTCGCGCACCAGGCTCACCTGCTGCGTGTCGCCCTGCCACGCGTTGTGGCGGGCGCCAAAACGATGGGGCGTTGCTTGGCGAGAGGGTGGGTTCATGGCTGACATGGGCTCCAGCGTAAGGCGGCAGGGCGATTCGGTCTGCTGCTGGTTATTCAATGAAGCGTTGCGTTTTCGGCAACGCTCGGAACGGAGAAAAACAGCGGCCCCACCACGCCACACGGCGCGGTACGGGCACGGCATGAGCGGGCTTACTCAGCTTCGGACAACACCTCGCTGAGTGTCTGGGCAAAGCGCATCGCCGGCAGTGGCAGATGGCGGCCCTTGAGCTGGGCCAGCGTGAGCGGGCGCGAACCCAGCCCGCGGTCGTCGACGTGGCGCGCGGTGACACCGTCCTGCACGCGCGCCAGCGCCGTGCCGACCTGGATCTGGAATGACACGGCGTCATTGCCGCGCACGAAGTTGCGCAGCATCTCGAACGAGTTCGATTCGAGCACCACGTTGGGCGACAGCGAACTTCGTGCAAAAAACGCATCGAGCAACATGCGCCCGCCCAGACTCACGTCGGGCAGCGCCAGCGGATAACGCAGGCAGTCGCGCATGCGCAGGTCTGGCTGCTGTGCCAGCGGATGGCTTTCCGCCATCACCGCGCACAGGCGCTGTTCGACCTCCAGCAAGGGGCTGATGTCGGCCGAGGGCTGCACGTTGTAGACCAGTCCGAGGTCGGCTTCGAAGTCGCGCAAGGACTGGATCACGCTGGTGTGATCGCAGATCCGTACGCTGAAATTGATGCCCGGATTGCCTTGGCGGAACTGCGTGATGACGTCCGGGAACAGCGAGAACGCCAGCGCCTGGCTGGCCGCGATGTTGACCGTGCCGCGATGCAGGCCCTGCAGATGGCCGATGTCCGTGCGCAGGCGCTCGTAGTCGGCACGCTGATGTCGCGCATGTTTGAGGAACAACTCCCCCGCCGCCGTCGGCCGCATGCCCCGCGCGTGGCGCTCGAAGAGCACGGCGCCCAGGTCGTCTTCGAGGTCCTGCAAGCGGCGATCGAGCGCCGAAGGCGTGATGAACAGCGCCTCGGCCGCCTTGCGGATCGAACCGCTGCGGGCGATGGCATCGATGTAGTTGAAGATGCGCAGGTACTGAAGGGACATGGCACGCCCAGAGTGTTGAGCCATGCATCGAGCGTTGCCGGAAAGCGAACGCATCGGTGCGAACTTGGCAATGGAATTGATGCACCGGCCAACGCAAGATTGATGCCGTCTCGTCTCTTTTGCGGTGCCACGACATGTCCCAGCGCGTCGATGTTTTCAAGATTCCGTGCAGCGGTCCGGGCGATCTTTCCGGCGTGCAGACTCTGCTGGACAACGGTGCACTGCGCGCCGAGGACATCGTCGCAGTGATGGGCAAGACAGAAGGCAACGGTTGTGTGAACGACTTCACCCGCGACTACGCCACACAGACTTGGTGCGCACTGCTTGCACCGCGTTTGGGCATCGACCCCGTTGCGGTGCATGGACGCGTCGCACTGGTGATGTCGGGTGGCACGGAAGGGGTTCTGTCACCGCACTTCACGGTGTTTGCACGACGCCAGGAGCCCGCGCCCCACACTGCGCGCAGCAAGCGGTTGGCCGTGGGCGTGGCCTTCACGCGTGACTTCGCACCGGAAGAAATCGGCCGTCTCGCGCAAGTGCACGCCACGGCCGACGCGGTGGCAGAGGCCATGCGCGACGCCGGTATCGGCTCGATCGACGACGTGCACTTCGTGCAGATCAAGTGCCCGCTGCTGACGGCCGGAAAGATGCGCGACGCACAGTTACGGGGCTGCGACACCGTCACGCGCGACACCTATGAATCGATGGGCGCTTCGCGGGCCGCTTCGGCTTTGGGCGTGGCCTGTGCGTTGAACGAAATCGACGCCGCAGCGCTACGCGACGAGCACATCCAGCACGACTGGTCCCGTTATTCGGCGCGAGCGTCGACCTCTGCCGGCATCGAACTCGACAACAACGTGGTCATCGTGCTGGGCATGAGCGAAGCCGCGCACAGCGAGTATGTGATCGCACATGGGCTGATGCGGGACGCCGTTGACGTAAGCGATCTGCGCCGTTGCTTACGCGAGGACTTCGCCATCGACCCCGACCGTCATCCGCAGGCCTTGCGCGAGCGGATGGTCAACGTTTTCGCCAAGGCCGAAGCCTCACCTGACGGGCGCATTCGCGGCGCGCGCCACACCATGCTCGATGACTCCGACATCAACGCCACGCGGCATGCGCGCGCGGCGGTGGGCGCAGCACTGGCTTCGGTGCTGGGCGATACCGCGCTGTACGTGTCGGGTGGCGCCGAACATCAGGGCCCCGCTGGCGGCGGCCCGTTTGCTCTGATCCTGCGGGCCTGATGGCGCCGCGAATTTTTCCCTCCCCTTGCGTTCCCGAAAGGATGCATATGAAACGCGCACTCACCGCTCTCGCCGTCAGCCTCGCGCTCGGCGTCGTCGCGGCTCCGCCCGCTGTGGCGCAGGAAACCACCAAGATCAAGTTCACGCTCGACTGGAAGATCCAGGGCGTGCACGCCTGGTTCTACTGGGCGCTGGACAAGGGCTATTTCAAAAACGAGAAGCTCGACGTCACCATCGACCAGGGCGAAGGTTCGGCGGCGAGTGTGACGCGCGTGATGACCGGCGCCTATCAGGCCGGCTTCGGCGACATCAACGCCATCGTGCAGAACGCTGCCGTGCGCCCCGAGCAGACACCGGTGATGGTGTACATGTTCTACAACCGCGCGCCCTTCGCGCTGATCGCCAAGGCCGACAGCCCGATCAAATCGCTCAAGGACGTGGAAGGCAAGAAGCTCGGCTCGCCCGCCGGCGCCGCCGCGCTGAAGGTATTCACCGCGTTGGCGAAGAAAAACGGCATCGACGACGGCAAGGTCACGTGGATCAACATGGCGCCCAACCTGCAGGAGCAGATGCTGCTGCGCGGTCAGGTGGACGCCTCCGCGGTATTCTCGGCCACCAGCTACATGAACCTCGTGGCGATGAAGGTCGACCCGGACCGGGACATCCGCTGGATCTACTACAACGACCACGGACTGGACCTGTACAGCAACGGCGTGCTGGTGTCGCGCCAGCTCGCAAAAGACAAGCCGCAAGCGGTGACGGGGCTGGTGCGTGCGATCAATCGCGCGGTGAAGGAATGCGTTGCGCAGACCGATGCCTGCATCGACAACCTCGCGAAGAACGAGCCGTTGATCGACAAGGACATTGAAAAGCGTCGCCTGCAATACACGGTCAAGTCGTTGATGGTCACGCCCGAGACGGACAACATCGGCCTTGGCGACGTGGATGACGCCCGCATGACGCGCGCCATCGCGCAGCTCGATGAGAGCTATGGCCTGCCGCGCAGCCCGGCGCCGTCGGAAGTGTTCAACCGCAGCTTCCTGCCGCCCAAGGCGGAACGCATGCTTAAGACTCCCTTCTGAAGCCACACCATCAGCAGTGAAACGGGCAGCCCACATCTCCGCGCGAGATGTGGGCTTTAACGCAGGAGCCTTCACATGTACACAGGACAATTCATCGCCGATTGGTTGCTGGCGCGGCCCGGGCAAGAACCAGAACAGCGCGGCGGCGCCATCGCCTGGCAGGACGGACGGTTCACCTCGCTGTTGCCAGCAGTGCAGGACGGGCGCGAACTCATCGCGCTGCCCGGCCTGTGCAACGCGCACGACCACGCCCGCGCGGTGCGCTCCAGCACGCTGGGCGCATTCGACCGGCCGCTGGAATCGTGGTTGATGTATCTGGGCGTGGTGCCCGGTGTGGACGCGTACCTTGCGGCGGCATCGTCGCTGGCCCGCTCCGCCCTGCGCGGCGCCGGTCGCGTGATGGTGCACTACACGCGCATTCAGGGACTGGTGCCCTTGGTGGAAGAAGCCACTCAGGTCGCACGCGCCGCACGCGATGTCGGCGTGCGCGTCGGCTTTGCGGTGGCCATGCGCGACCGGCAGAACGTCGCCTACGTCGACGACGCGACAATGCTTGCCAGCCTGCCCGCCGCGCTGCGCGCGCAGCTCGAACCGCGCTTTGGTAAAGCCCCCGCGTCGCCCGCGTCGCAACTGGCACTCGTCGATGAGATTGCCACGGCCTGTCACGGGCCGGGATTCAACGTGCAGTACGGGCCCACGGGTGTCCAGTGGTGTTCGGATGCGCTATTGCGCGCCATTGCGCGGGCTTCGGCCGCCAACGGCCGCCAGGTGCACATGCACTTGCTGGAAACGCGCTATCAACGTGAATGGGCCGACGCGCACTTTCCGCAAGGCATCGTCCACTACCTGCGCGACATCGGCCTGCTCAGCCCGCGGCTTACGCTCGCGCACTGCACCTGGGCGCGCCCGGACGAACTCGCGCTGATCGCCGAAGCGGGCGCACGCATCTCGGTCAATACCGGGTCGAACCTTGGCATCCGCTCCGGCATCGCGCCGGTGCAAGCCATGCAGGCGGCGGGCTGCCGTATCGCGATGGGGCTGGACGGACTGGCGCTCGATGAAGACGACGACGCGCTGCGCGAACTGCGCCTGCTGCATCACCTGCACAAAGGCTGGGGCTATGACACGACGCTCTCTCACGCGGACGCGTGGCGCATCGCCAGTGAAGAAGGCCGCTACGCCGTCAGCGGCATCGAGACCGACGCCGCACTCTCGCCGGGCGCGCGTGCCGACCTGCTCGTACTCGATGGCCGCACGCTGATGGACGATCGCCTGTTCGACGACGTGCCGGTGCTGGACTACGTGCTGGCCCGCGCCACCGCCGGCCACATCCATCGAGTCATCGTCGAAGGCCGCACGCTGGTGCACGAGGGCCGCGTACTGGGCGTCGACTACCCGGCGCTGATGCAGGAACTCACCGCCCGCCTGCGCGCAGCGCTGCCCGGCGATACCGCGTGGCGCACGACCGTGCGCGCGCTCGACGGCGAACTGGCCCGACACTATTCGCACTGCTGCTGAGGGTCGCGCCCTGATTCCGCCGTCTGCGGGGGACCGCGTTGCGCGGTACCATTCGGTCCTCGCATCGTTCAGCCGCTTACGGAATCCGCCATGACCTCATCTCACCTTTCACGCATCGGCACACCGCTGAGCCCTTCGGCCACCAAGGTCATGCTGCTTGGGGCGGGCGAGCTGGGCAAGGAAGTCATCGTCGCGCTGCAGCGGCTGGGCGTGGAAGTCGTCGCCGTTGACCGTTACGAGAACGCGCCGGGCATGCAGGTCGCCCATCGGTCGCACGTGATCAACATGACCGACCCGGTGGCGCTGCGCGCACTGATCGAGGCCGAGCGGCCACATCTGGTAGTGCCGGAGATCGAAGCGCTGGCGACCTCGGTGCTTGCCGACGTCGAACGCGAACAGCTCGCAGAGGTGATCCCCACCGCGCGCGCCGTGCAACTGACGATGAACCGTGAGGGCATCCGGCGGCTTGCGGCAGAAGAACTCGGTCTGCCGACGTCGAGGTACGCCTTTGCCGGCTCGTTGGCGGAATTGCAGGCGGCCATCGAAGGCGGCGTGGGCTACCCGTGTTTCGTAAAGCCGGTGATGTCTTCGTCCGGCAAGGGACAGTCATTGCTGCGCGGTCCGCAGGACGTCGAACCGGCGTGGAACTACGCGCTCGAATCCGGTCGCGTGAAAGAAGCGCGCGTGATCGTGGAATCGCTCGTCCCGTTCGAATACGAAATCACCCAACTGACGGTGCGCGCGGTCGGCGCCTCCGGCAAGGTGGAAACCTTCTTCTGCGAGCCCATCGGTCACGTGCAGGCCAGCGGCGACTACATCGAATCGTGGCAGCCGCAGGCGATGTCGCCCGTCGCGCTGCAGCGCGCCCGCAAGGTCGCCCATGCGGTGACGGATGCCCTGGGCGGGCGCGGTATCTTCGGCGTGGAGCTGTTCGTGAAGGGCGACGAGGTGTGGTTCTCGGAAGTAAGCCCGCGCCCGCACGACACCGGACTGGTGACGCTCGCCACGCAACGTCTGTCTGAATTCGAACTGCACGCGCGCGCCATCCTCGGCTTGCCCGTGGATACCCGCCTGACGCGGCCCGGTGCATCGGCCGTGATCTACGGCGGCATGGAAAAAGCCGGCATTGCCTTTGAAGGCGTCGCCGAAGCGCTGGCCGTACCGGAATCGGACCTGCGCCTGTTCGGCAAGCCGGAGAGCTTCACCAAGCGGCGCATGGGCGTGGCCGTTGCCGGTGCCGATACGGTCGATGAAGCGCGTTCGCGCGCCAAACTGGCGGCGAGCAAGGTGAAGCCCGTCAAGGACTGAGCGCGCCACATCAATCACGCAGGGCCTGTATCGCCTGCAGGCGTTGCTGGTCGAGCATCTGCTTGAGCCGTGCGAGGTCTGCGGGCGGCCAATCCGCGATGCCCGTCACCAGCAACCACGCGTCGATGTAGTGCGATGGCGCGAAGACGTGGCCGTAGCCCATCGGCGCGCCGTCGGCCAGCAGCATGTCGAGCGCCAACTGGAACATGCTGACCAGCGGGTACCAGCGCAGGGAAGGCGATACGTCCGGCCCGCGCGGCTCGTACATCCAGTCCGGCGCGCGCCAGGCGTCGTGCGGATCGAAAAAGGTGACGGCATCGCTGGCGTATTGCAGGTAGACCAGCCGCATCGGCCCCCACGGGGCGTCCGCCGGGACCCGGGTCCCGTTCTGGTTCATGAAGCGCACGAGGCTGCCATCGCGGAATTCCGGCAGCCACGCGGGCGAGCCCGCGTTGCGCCCGTCGGTGAGCGCACGCCAGTGCGTGCTGGAGAACGGCGGCCCGCTCCACATGGCCCCGTTGATCGGGTCGCCGAGCATTTCGAAGGCATCGACGGCGCGCTCGGAATTCATCGCGCCCAGGCTCAGGCCATGAAGGTAGAGCTTGGGCCGATCCGCCTTGGGCAAGGTTTTCCAGTAGCCGTAGACTTCGTCGAACAGCGCGCGCGATGCGTCCTGCCCGTAGCCGGGTTCGACCAGCAGCGACAGCGGGCTTGGCAGGTACGAGTACTGCATCGCCACGCTGGCGACGTCCCCGCGGTACAGGTATTCAAGGCTGAGGATGGCCCCCGGATCGACCCAGCCGGTGCCGGTGGGTGTGATGATGACCAGCGCCTTGCGCGAGAAGCCGCCGACACGCAGGAGTTCCTTCAAGGCCAGGTGCGCCCGTTCGCGCGCCGAATCGCCGGCCGGCAGTCCCACGTAGACGCGGATCGGCGTGCGCGCCGCACGCCCTGTGAAGCTGCTGATACGGGCGGCGTCGGGTGCGGAGACGACGAAATCGCGGCCCGCCCTGCCGAGCTTGTCCCAGTCGACGAGCGACAGGGTACTGCCGGTGACGGAAGGCAGGGTCGGTGCCGTGCTGTCGGGCGGGATCAGCGCATCGGCCTGCCGAAACGAAGCATCCACCACCCGCAACGCACCTTTGACGATGACGCCATTGGCGACGAACAGGAACAACAGCGCCGCGCACGCCGCGCCGATGACGTTGGCCACGCGCCGTGGCATCCACGAACGCGCACGGCGAGCCACGCCGACCGACAGCCACATGAAGACGCGCCCGATGACCATCAGCACGGCAAAGGTGGCGAGCGCGATCAGCAACGTGCGCACCAGATAGATGTCGTCGACGGGCGGCATGTTCATGGCCAGGCGGACCGAATCGAGCCACGGACGTGCGAACCATACCGACGATACGACGGCCAGCGCACAGATGGCGGCCAGCGCGAACTTGATCGGTTTCTTGCGCGTGCTGCGAGGAATGGGAAGTTCCAGGTACGCCCACAGCCAGCGCAGGAAAACGCCGACGCTGTAGCCGACGGCGAAGCAGAAGCCGGACAGGATGCCCTGCTCCACGTAGGCGCGTGGCACCAGGCTGGGGGTAATCGACGCAGCAAAGAACAGCGCGCCGAAGATCAGCCCGGTATGGGAAAGACTGTGTATCAGTCGCATGGTTACCTTCTGGCGGTTCGGTCAGCCTTGCTCCGTGCGACGCTGCGAGCGCCGCGGAATACGTCGGCCATGGCATCAGCATAGGCGATGATTTGCGCCTCCCCACAGGGTCATCTGGAAATTGCCCGTCGATTGCCCGGCAACGCCCTTCATGGCCGCAGGACGAACACGATACCGGTCTTTGGGGCAATGGCGTACGGGCGATTTGGGCGGTTCGATGGCAGCACCGCGCTCGGGCGGCCAAGTCTTCGTACAATCCCGGACATTCACCGCAGACGCGACGAGGCGACCATGTTGAAGACCTACCACGGCAGTTGCCATTGCGGCGCCGTACGATTCGAAGCCGATATCGACTTGAGCGCGGGCACGAACAAGTGCAATTGCTCGATCTGCACCAAGACGCGCAACTGGAATGTCATCGTCGCGCCGGCGGCGTTCCGACTGCTTGCCGGAGAAGAAGCGCTGGCCGACTACCAGTTCGGGCACAAGGTCGGACACCACCTGTTCTGTCGTCATTGCGGCGTGCGCCCGTTCGCACGCGGGTATGTCGAACAGGTCGGCGGGCATTACGTCGCCATACAGGTCAGTTGCCTGGACGATGTCGATCTACGCGAGCTGATTGCCGCGCCTGTCAGGTACGCCGATGGGCGAGACGACAACTGGGCCAAGGTACCCGACGAAATCCGGCATCTTTGACGCGCTGGCAGGGCGCCGTACGAACGGTCGCGACGCTGACCGTCGGTGAGTCTTCGTGCAGAAATAGTCGTGACGTCACGGAGATTTGCATTGTTCGGACGTTTCCTTGCATGAATCGCGGATACCGGAAAACACCTTCATCCATGCAATTTATCCAGGTCAAAAGCTCGGGCCACAAGCCTCGACACGCCCTTTGGCCGACCGTCAGAATTGCGACCTCTTACACATCTCTGTCGGCATTCTGACAGCGGCACTCTCGTCATGAGAGGCCACTGAATTATCGGATGCATTCCGTCGCGGCCCTGACAGAGGCCGCGGGCAGCGAGAGCCGCCATGTCGAGAGTGACCGCTCCTGACAACATCGAAACGGAATCATCCAGCCCATTGTTGTCTTCGGCACCGGCGTGTCCGGTGAGGTCTGGCCCGCGCGCGAGCCCATCCTTCCATCGACCGACGACACACTCCCCGGCTTGCGGGCTTTGACAGTCCACGACCGCCGGGAATGCGGCAACAACCAGCGGCTTGCCACGTCGGCACAGCGATTTGACTTCATGTCATGCGCATGACCGGCAACGACATCATGCACTGCTCTGCGGGCATGGGCGCGCCCTGGCGGAATGTCTTCGTCGACCTGGCACGACCGAGGTTTGGCTTATTCACTACTGACGGGAGATTGAAATGGCGGCTATCCGCGCAGACCAGACCTTTATTCGTAGCGCACCTGCCGCGCCGGCGTATCGCATGGAAATGAACAGCCGGGGCGAAATGGTGATTCCGGACGACGCGAACTGGAGTCGCGACGCTGATCGTGCGCTGCACGATTTTCGGCACAAGGGGCGTCCGATATATGTCTTTCCGGACCTGAGTTTCGATTTCGATTCCGCAAGCAGAGAGCGTACGGCCGCCGGTGCCGACACGGTCGAACGCAGCCCGCGGTCCGCGTACTTCCGGCAGGGCGTCGCCGGCATTTCGCCGAACGCGAACTTCGATCGGACCAATACCGATCGCATGCTCGAACTGGCCGGCTTTGCCATGGGCGACTATGCGTGGATCGACACCGAATACCGCGTCAATGGACAGGGCGCACAAAGCCGGGCAGTGAGGTTCAACAGGGCGGCGAAGACTCTCATTGGCCGGAACATGGTCAATCACTTTTTCGTGTCGCTGACCATGGCCTATTTCGTCGCCGGCCTGCCCGTCGCCCTGCTGATGACAAGTCTGTTGCAGGACTGAACATGCCTCCTCGCGCGGCACCTTGCCCCGCGAAGAGACTCTCGCCGCGCCGGCGTCCTCGTCCGGCGCGCTCCCGCCCCCGGTCCGCTGAAGCGGGCGCGACGTATCGGCCTTCTGGGTCCAACACCGACGCACTGCCCGGATCATCAAGACCAACCGAGCCTGCCGCCCGGCAATGACCACCGGCCACCATGGCGTCGGGCAACGTTTTCCCGTCATGTGACCGTCCTGCGACGAATCCGCACAACGCCCCAGGTGCGTGGCAGCGATGCCTCGCGTACTCCGCACATTCGTGCGCGCTTGTGGCGAAAAACCACGGAGAGGTCACCGTTTACTCAGACCTGTCCGGCCCGTCAGACAGACATCGCTTCACATCTAGCCGGATCTCGCGTAGCTATCGAAATACACAGTCAATTCACCCGAACATTCTGATTTGAATCAGTTTTTTCTGGTCATCCATTCATAGCATCTCAGTTCCGACATGGTGTTGTCTCGGTCCCCGCAAGTGCGTTTTCCGGGTCGCAGCACGGCTAACTGGGGCTAACGAATGAACAAGCAATATCGAGTGATCTGGAACGAGGCGTCCGGCACGTGGGCGGTCGCGTCCGAAATTTCCACCGCTCGCGGAAAACGGGCTTCCCTCGGCGTGGCTTCGGTTGCACTGACCTCTGTCTTTGGCGTGGTGATGCTGACATCGTCGGCCCCAGCCTGGTCGGCTTGCTCGGCGACAGGCACGGTCTATGAGTGTTCGGGCACGATCACCAGCGGCCTCGCCATCGCGGGTCCGGGAGACATCGTCGTCAACAGCAGCGCCGACATCGCATCGTCCGGGACGAGCATCAAGGTCACCACCATCGGTGCGGGCAGCATCACGGTGAGCCAAAACTCGGGAGACATCACCTCCGCAAGCGGTGCGGGGATTCACGCTTCGAACGGATCGGCCGCCTCGGACGTGACGGTTGTCCAGAACGCCGGGACCATTGTCGGAGCCACTAACGGCATCGACGCCGAGAATGCCGGAACTGGCGCTACGAGCGTCAGCGTCGCGGGCGATGTCGCCGGAACAAATCTCGCAGGCGTTTACGCCTACAACGGTCGGACTGCCACGAATCTGACCGTTACGCAGACCGGGGGGACCATCACCAGCGACCAGGACGATGGCATCCGTGCTGACAACCTTGGCACCGGCTCAACCACCGTCGACGTTGCAGGCGTCATCAAAGCGGCTGAAGCAGGCGTCACGGCCTACAACGGCGCGACGACCACGGATCTGACGGTCGTGCAACGCGGCGGGACCATTATCAGTGCCCAGAACAATGGCATCTCTGTTCAGAATAGTGGCACCGGCACAACGAATGTCACTGTGGCAGGTGACGTCACCGGGATGATGTCCGGCGTCTATGCTGCCAACGACTCAAGGGCCACGGATCTGACGGTCGTGCAAAGCAGCGGGACCATCACCGCTGGTAGCTTCGAGACGGGCATCGTCGCCTACAACTGGGGCACCGGCACGACGAGTGTCAGCGCCGCAGGCAACATCAATGCTGGGATGTATGGAATCGACGCGTACAACGGCGCGTCCGCCACGGACCTGACGATCACTCAAGGCGCCGGCGGCATCATAGGCTCTTATCGAGGCATCTCGGCCCAGAATGAAGGCGCCGGCGCGACGAATGTCAGCGCCGCGGGTGACGTCACGGGAAGAATGGACACTGGCATCTACGCCCGCAACGGCGTGAATTCATCCAACCTGATCATTGAGCAAACCGGTGGAACCATCACCGGCAACATCTATGGCATCAACGCCAGTAATAGTGGTACCGGAGCAACAAGCATCAACGTCGCGGGCGATGTCACCGGCCTGAACAACACCGGAATCTACGCCGTCAACGGTTCTACCACGACAGACCTGACGATCACTCAAAGTGCCGGGACCATATCGGGCAACAAGGGCATCCATGCCTACAACGAGGGCACTGGGGCGACGACTATCAACATCGCCGGCGATGTGATAGCGGAATATGCCGATGGCATCTACGTTGTCAATACACAGAACGCCACGGATCTGACGGTCACGCAGTACGGCGGAACGATCTCGGGCAAGACCGGTATCGACGTCATCAATGACGGCAGCGGTGCCACGAACATCAGTGTGTCGGGCGATGTCACGGGAAAGGCCGACTACGGAGTCTATGCATCACTCAGTTCGTCGGCATCGGATCTGACGATGGTCCAGTCCGATGGGAGCATCGCGGGCAAGAAGAGCGGCATCTTCGCTCACAACCTTGGCCATGGTGCTACTCGCATCAGCGCGGCAGGCGATGTTACCAGCACTGACGCCAACGGTATTTTTGCCACCAACGGTCAGGAAAGCACGGATTTGGTCGTCACCCAGACCGAAGGGACGATCTCCGGTTTCGCGACCGGCATCATGGCCGTGAACGGCGGCGCGGGCGCGACCAGCATCGACGTCGCAGGCGATGTCTCCGGCCAGAATGATGCAGGAATCACTGCCATGAACAGCGGTTCGGCGACGAGCCTGACGATTACCCAGGGCAGCGGGACCATCTCCGGTGGCTCTGGCATCTATGCCACTAACAATGGCACCGGCGCAACGAATATCCGTGTGGCCAGCAACGTCACGGGCAACGGCATCAACGGCTCTGGCATATACGCGCAAAACGGTGCAGCGACGACGGACTTAACCGTCACTCAAAGTGGTGGGTCGATCACTGGCAGCGGCTTTGGCATTTATGCCGAGAACGGTGGCGCAGGGTTAACGAACGTCACCGTGGCGGGCGACATCACTGCCACAAGTGGTACGGGTATTACTGCCTACAGTAATGATGCCTCGACCGGGCTGTTGGTCACTCAAAGCGCCGGGACAATCACGAGTAACAACTATGGAATCTGGACTTACAACGCAGGTATCGGCGCGACAAGCATCGACACCGCTGGCGACATCGGCAGCAGGTACGGCGACGGCATTAGCGCCTACAGTGGCAATTCCTCGACAGATTTGACGGTTACGCAAAGTGCCGGAAGCATCTCAGGCACCACTGGCATCGTCGTCAACAATGGCGGTACGGGCGCGACAAGCGTAGACGTCGCAGGCAATGTCACTGGCACGTACAGCTACGGCATCAATGCCATGGGCGGATCGGAGACTACCGATCTGACGGTTACACAAAGCGGCGGCACCATAGCAGGCACCACAAGTGGCATCCTGGCTTACAACCTGGGAACAGGAGCTACTTACATCAGCACCGCCGGCGACGTTTCGGGCGATGGCTTCGCCGGCATCGAGGCCAGCAGCGGCTCAACTACCACAGGAATGACCGTCGCCCAAAGCGGCGGGACCGTCATTGGCAGTTACAACGGCATTCAGGCGGTGAATTACGGCACCGGCACAACGGACGTCATTATCAAGGGTGACGTCACGGGGACATATGGCAACGGCATCGTTGTCGTCGGTGACACCTTCACGAAGGATTTGACGCTCACGCAGAGCGCCGGCGCCATTGTGGGCGGCATGTCTGGCATCGAGGTTGCCAACGGCGGCGCGGGTTCCACCACCGTCGAAGTGGCGGGGACCGTGGTCGGCGGCACAGAAGCGGGGATTTCCACCGGGACACTCGCGGGCGCATCCGTGGCGATCGCGCTCCTGGATGGCGCCGACGTGTCCGCCGCTTCCGGCACCGCCATCCGAGACACAGACGGCAATGCCATCGTCACGATGGAAAGCGGTTCCAAGCTGAGGGGTGCGGTGCGCCTGGGTAACGGCGATGACAGCATCACCATCGAGGGCAATGCCGACATCTCCGGCGTGACCTATCTCGACGGCGGCAACGCTGATGACAGCAACGTCACGGACATCCTCGGCACATCGGGCGCCGGCACCAACAAGCTCACCTTCCTCGACACGACCCAGACGGTGACGGGCGCCAACCTGCTGAACTGGCAGACTGTCACGGTCGACGGCTCGGCGGTGACACTCGCCGATGGCACGCTGACGACGGGCACGGGTAGCAACCCGGATGACTCGCTCCAAGGTCTGGTACTGACCAACGCCTCGACCCTGATCAGCCCGGCCACACTGGCCGTGACGGGGGATGTGGCCATCAACGCCGGTTCGACCCTGCAACACGCCCAGGGCGGCACCATCACGGGGGCCGTCACCAATGCGGGCACGATCGCCTGGGACTGGAGTGATGCCGGCCACAAGCTGACGATCGATGGTGATTACACCGGCAACAACGGTCTGCTCGTCATGAACACGCAACTGGGGGCGGACGATTCACCCACCGATACGCTGGCGATCACCGGAGCGGTCAGTGGCAGCACGCGCGTGGCGGTGAATAACGCGGGCGGTCTCGGCGCGATGACCACCGGCAACGGGATCCCGCTGATCGATGCGGCCAACGCCAGCACCGATGCCTTCACGCAGCAAGGCCGCATCTCGGCCGGCGCGTACGACTACACCTTGTATGCGGGCGGACGTGACGGCAGCTATGTCGGCGACTGGTACCTGCGTTCGACCTACGAGCCGGAGGACGTCACACCACCCTCGCCCGGCGAGCCGACCCCCGGTGAAGTCACCCCGCCCACGCCGAGCGAGCCGACCCCGGAACTGCCCAACTATCGTGACGAAGTGGCCGTCGCCAATGTCGTACCGGCGCTGGCCAACCGCATGGGCCTGGCAATGCTGGGCACCTATCACGATCGCATCGGCGAGGGTGTTCCCGGCCAACAGGAGTGGAACGGCTGGGCGCGGGCGTTCGGTGAAACGGGCAAGACCGGCCGTGGCGGCAATGACCCGCAAGGCCGGCTGTCGAATTTCCAGAAGGAAGGGGCCTCCTACGATTACGACATGGCGGGCGTGCAGGCCGGCATCGACATGCTGCGTGCGAAGAACGACGTGGCAGGCTGGTACGCCGGCTTCGGTCGCATCGACGCCGATGTCGAAGGCGTCTACGGTGGGCGCGCGGGCTCGACCTCGATGGACGTGCATTCGCTGGGCGGCTACTGGACGCACCGGGCGGACGCCGGCTGGTATGTCGACAGCGTCGTCCAGGGTTCGTGGTATCAGCGCATCCGCGCCAAGAGCATGGCCGGCGAGACGCTGCGCCTGGATGGCAACGGCCTGACCGCCTC